>NZ_BRLB01000020.1 GCF_027923465.1 Vallitalea longa | reverse complement strand
CTTAGGTGTCTTCATAATAAGTACCTTACGTCATTTATTATTATACCCATATTCTAGATTATAATACAAACAATTCCTCCATTGGCATCATTAACGATTTTCTGCAATGTCTCCTGCAATTTGTCTCTAGCATCATCAGGCATTCTATAGATCTTGTTCTGAAGGCCATCATTAACTAGATCATGTAACGATTTTCCGAAAAGATTAGTATCCCATATCTTAGTTGGATCGGTTTCGAATTCACTCATCAAATAGTTAAGAAGTTCTTCACTTTGTTTTTCTGTTCCTACTATTGGTGAAACTTCTGTCTGGATATCACATTTGATCATATGAATGGTTGGTGCACTCGCTTTTAATTTAACACCGAATTTATTGCCTTGTTTTACGATTTCTGGTTCTTGCAATGATAATTCATCAACCATTGGTGTAACAATTCCATAACCTTTTGCTTTTACTTCATTAAGTGCTGCTGATACTTTATCGTATTCTTCTTTTACTCTACCTAATTTCTTGATTAGTGACATGAATTGATATTCACCTTTTATTTCAGTTCCCATGAGGTCACTTAGAATATCATAGTAATAGTCATCATTAAAGTTGATGTCAACATCTGCACATCCTGTGGATAGGTCAATCTTATCTAATTTTACTTTAGTTATATATTCATTTTCTACAATTAGGGTATCTTCTTTTTTAAGGTCTCTGATTGCATCAACTGAACACATGATATCTTTTACTGAATCAATTAATGAAGCTTTTAACCAATGGTCATTGTCTAGCATTTCAATCCATTTAGGTACATTGAAATTAACTTCTGATAATGGGAATTCCAATAAAACGCTTTCTAATATTTTAATGACATCTTCTTTTTTCAACTGGTCACAGTTAACAGGTAATACAGGAACATTATATTTATCTTCCAATTCAGATGCTGTCAAAGTAGTATCGTCTGAATATGGTCTAAGGGAATTCAGAATCACAACGTAAGGTTTATTCAATTTCTTCAACTCGTCAATTGTTCTCTCTTCTGCCTCTATATAATTCTCTCTTGGTATTTCTCCAAATGAACCATCAGCAGTTACAACGATTCCTAAAGTCGAATGATCGTTAATAACCTTTTTAGTTCCTATTTCAGCCGCTTGAGTGAATGGAATATCATAATTGAACCAAGGTGTTTTTACTTTTCTTTCTTCATCATTCTCAAGATGTCCTGTAGCTCCTTCAACCATATACCCAACACAATCAATCATTCTTACATTGAATTCAACATCATCAGATAATGTAACTGTTGCAGCTTCTTGAGGAATGAACTTAGGCTCTGTAGTCATTATTGTCTTTCCAGCTGCGCTTTGAGGAAGCTCATCCTGTGTTCTTTCCTTGCTATGTACATTTTCTATATTAGGCAACACTAATAAATCCATGAATCTTTTGATGAATGTAGATTTACCTGTTCTAACGGGTCCTACCACTCCCATATAAATTTCTCCGTTTGTTCTAGCTCTAATATCTTTATAAATATCGTACTCTCCCAACATATATATCCTCCCTATAAGTATTCTTATATATAAATATATGATATATATGTTGGATTATGACAGCCTATATATATATTTTATGAATCAATGGGGACGGTCCTTTTTGATTCAACCAGATAATTATAGCCTTCTTGATAATAGATTATTATCAAGAAGGCTGAGTTATGTAAAAACAACTATTTTATTTTATGTCTTTCGCCAAAAAAACTGCTTATAATAAGAACAATACCGATAATAAAAAAAGCTATTGCTATTTTGTTATCTCCTACACTTGGGCTAGTTCGAAAATCAACTATATTACTGAAAATAGGGGCAAAATTAGCGGGTCCATCCCCTAAGTTAATTAATGCATCACTTCTTGTCCTCCATATCAATACATACAGATATCTTTCAAATTCATATATTACTCCACCTATTATAAAAAATATGAATCCAAAGATTAATCTTATGTTTTTACTCTTCATTACATATAACCTCCTTTATTATACTCCTTTATTTTGAAATGATACGGTATGTTAAAAAATAATTATATAACTAGAAACAGTTGCTGAATTATATTGAATCATTGGGGACTGTCCCTATTGATTCATAATAAATCCCCTTGGATAAATAATTATTTACTGTCTATCCAAGGGGAGTCTTATATTAAATCAATTTGTATATTCAATTTTCTTATCTCTAATCATCAAATCCTGAACAGCCTTCTTAGTTTCCTTACCACCAAACAGTACTTCATTGACCTGTCTGATTATGGGCATTTCAACTTTATATTTAATAGATAGATCAAGGGCCGCTTTTGCTGTGTATACACCTTCGACTACCATCTTAACTTCATCTAGTGCTTCTTGCAATTTGTACCCTTTTCCTATTAATATACCAGCTCTTCTATTACGGCTGTGCATACTTGTACATGTTACAATCAAATCTCCTATACCAGATAATCCACTGAAAGTCTGTTCATCAGCACCCATAGCAATACCTAACCTGCTAATCTCTGTTATACCTCTTGTCATAAGTGCAGCCTTGGTATTATCGCCGTATCCTATACCATCAGAAATTCCAGCAGCCAGAGCAATAACATTCTTAAGTGCTCCTCCCATTTCTATACCTGTTACATCAGAACTTGTATATACTCTAAAATTAGAGTTCATAAAAATATCTTGTACTTTTTTAGCTGTTTCATGGTCTTTAGAACCTGCAACACAAGTAGTTGGTATATTCCTCGATACTTCTTCAGCATGACTTGGACCAGATAATACTGCAATATGATTATTAGGCATTTCTTCACCAATAACATGAGCCAAAGTATATAGTGTAGTATCTTCTAAACCTTTTGCAACGTTAACAATAATCTGATCTTCCCTAACAAACTGCTTCATCATCTTTGCTGTATTTCTAACAAATTTTGAAGGAACAGCCATGACAAGTAATTCTTTATCATCAATCGCTTCTTCAAGACTGTTGGTTATAGTGATATCTTGTGGAATATGTATACCTGGAAGTTTTGATTTATTCTCTCTTGTTTCATTTAATTCTTTTACTTCGTCTTCAATAATGGACCATATGGTAACATTATGTCCGTTACTGTTTAGTAATATAGCTAAAGCCGTTCCCCAGCTTCCTGCACCCAAAACAGATACAGCCGCCATTTTGATCACCTCTCATAAATCATAATATTATTCTTTTTCAGATAAATCCTTTTTATGTCCTAGCTTATTCTCCGTACCATTAAGTAATCTTTTTATATTAGCTCTATGTTTATATAGAGCAGAAATCATTAATATAACACCTAATATAATATATTCCGGCGTATCAGTATGAAATATTGCCATAAGAATCGGAATTGATATTGCCATTAATATTGAACCAAGTGAAACATATCTTGATATAAAAATAACAACAGCCATTAATGCGATAATGATTAAACCAATTCTTACATCCACTGCTAGTAACAACCCAATGGTTGCTGCTATTCCTTTGCCACCTCTAAATCCTAAGAATACAGGCCAATTGTGACCTATCACAACGCCAACACCTGCATAATACCCCATAAGAACATCATCGAAGATAAAGGAACAAACTAACACCCCTATAACAGCTTTACATACATCCATAAAAAATGTAATTATTCCTGCTTTCCAGCCCACAACTCTAATAACATTGGTAGTTCCTGCATTACCGCTTCCATATTTTCTTATATCCAATTGTCCTTTAACACGACTGATGATATAAGCTGATTGGAAACATCCAATAAGATAACCAATTAATAAGCTAGCAATTATCTTCATCTATTTATCCTTTTCCTTTCTTTCTCTTATAATAAAATGAATTGGAGTTCCCATAAAACCAAATGATTCTCTTATCCTATTTTCAATATAACGCTTATAAGAGAAATGCATCAGACTCTTGTCATTCACAAATATAATAAAAGTAGGTGGTTTAATAGAAACTTGTGTTATATAATATAGCTTCAACCTCTTACCTTTGTCAGAAGGAGGCTGATTCATAGCAGTTGCATCATATAGTACATCATTAAGAACACCTGTAGAAACTCTAAGAGCATGGTTTTGGATAACAATATCAATATTCTCAAATAATCTCTTGATTCTAAGCCCTGTCAATGCAGAAATAAAGATTTTGGGAGCATAAGTCATATAACTAAGGGTAGTATCAACGTCGTTAAGATACTTGTACATAGTTTTATCATTTTTTTCAATAGCATCCCATTTATTGACAGCTATAATGGCACCTTTACCTCTTTCATGCGCTATCCCTGCTATCTTGGCATCTTGTTCAGTGATTCCTTCTATAGCATCAATCAATAATACAACAATATCCGCATTTTCTATAGCTGTGACAGTTCTTATTATACTGTATCTTTCTAGTCCTTCTTTTTCTATTTTATTCTTTCTCCTTAAGCCCGCAGTATCAACAAAAATATATTCGTTTCCGTCATATTTGACTACAGTATCAATAGCATCTCTGGTTGTTCCTGCAATATCACTTACTATAACTCGTTCTTCACCAAGGAGTTTATTGATTAATGAGGATTTTCCTACATTAGGTTTTCCTATTACTGCTATTCTAGGTATATCGCTTTTTTCATTATCAACATCTTCCTCGTCAAAATGTGCTACTACTTCATCTAGCATATCACCTATTCCTGTAGACTGTGCAGAAGATACTGCATAAGGTTCGCCTAATCCTAGATTATAAAATTCAAATACATCGTATTGTAGTTTTTGTCTATTATCAACTTTGTTAACACATAGAACAACTGGTTTATGTGCACGTCTAAGCATATCTGCAACTTTATAATCCGCATCAGTAAGCCCTGTTTTGATATCAACTACAAAAATAATGACATTAGCCGTTTCAATAGCTATCTCAGCTTGTTTTCTCATATAAGAAAGCATTTTATCATCTGTAGTAGGCTCAATTCCTCCAGTATCTATCATGGTAAAATTATATTTCAACCAATCTACATCTGCATATATCCTATCTCTAGTAACACCTGGTGTATCTTCAACAATAGATATCTTAGATCCTGCTAATTTGTTAAATAAAGTAGATTTTCCTACATTGGGTCTTCCTACTATGGCCACTACCTGTCTACTCATATATAAGTACTCCTTATCCTAATATATTTCTAATAAAATCTTGTCCAGTTGATTTTACAACAGCGACATTCACTTGTAAAGTGTTTTCTATATCCGTTATTGTAACATCATCAAGTAAAGTTTCTTCACCACTTCTTAGTACATTACAAGGTAAAAGTAATTTATCCCCTAGTTCTTTATCTTGCAACTGCTCAATAATATCTTTTCCTGTAAGCAATCCTGATACGGTTATATTATGCCCAAAGAAATTATTAATAATAGGATAGATGTTTACTTTAACTTTCGGAAATTTCTTATTTAATTTCTCCACCATAGCTCTTATCATGTCATAAGCTAGTATCCCAGTCACTATTGATATGTTTTTTTCTAATTGGTCATTGGTACCAATTTCATTATAACACAATTCAAACTCATCAATCAATAACCTTGACATACCTACGCCATTTTCTAATTGCAGATAACCGTCATAATTATTTTCATCTGGAATAGGTTTTTCTGCCATAAGGTAGAACTCATCACCAGCATGAATAAAATGAGTCCCTTTCTCCTCATATATGATATCTTGCCATTTATGAATGATATCAAGTACTTGGTTTGCATCTTCCTTAGTAAAAGACTCAAGTTCATATAGTCCATTTCTGTATTTGGAAAGTCCTACAGGAACAACTGATACACTTTGCATATGTGGTATGAATTCTCTTAATTTATCTATGGAATAATCCAGTTCCTTACCATCATTTATTCCTTTACAAAGAACTATTTGTCCGTTCATTGTTATACCTGCATCATAGAATTTTTTCATATATGCAATCAATCTATCTGCAAATCTATTGTTCAACATCTTTTTTCTTAGTTCCATATTCATTGAATGTATGGATATGTTAATAGGTGATAAATGATATTTAATTAATCTGTCAACATCCTTATCTTTCATATTGGTAAGTGTAATATAATTACCTTGTAGAAAAGACAATCTTGAATCATCGTCTTTAAAATAAAGTGTATCCCTCATACCTTTTGGTAGCTGGTCTATGAAGCAAAAAATACATTTATTGCTACATGATTTATATTCATCCATTAGATCATTTTCGAATTCAATGCCTAATCCTTCATTATAATCCTTTTCTATCTCAAGTAACCACTCTTCACCATTATCTTTTAAGATAAGTACTTCAAGATAATCATCATCTACAAAAAAATGATAATCAAGAGCATCTTCAATTGATTGATTATTGATTGATATTAATTTATCACCAGGTTGTATTCCGAGTTCATAGGCAATACTGTCTTCTTTTACATGTATAACCTTATGAAAACTATCTTTCATTTAAAGTCATTCCCTTCAGTCATACCACTACTTAAGCTCCATTATAGCAGCTAGACTGCCTCTTTTGCCATTACTTCCTCTATGGGAAAACATTTCGTCTTTGCTACATTTAGTACAGATATCCGTAATAGTGATATTCTCTGTTTTTATTCCTACATCTAGTAATATTAACTTATTAGCAGTCCATAAGTCAATTAAATATTTATTTTTTATTCCATCAGATATAATTTTTTTCTGACTATCTTCATCAAATATCTTTCTAAATTCATTGACAACTTCAATATCCACTTCAAAACAGCACGGTCCAATTGATGGACCTATGCAAACAAGTATATCCTTGACATCACAATTAAATTCACTAACCATCTTGTTTATAGTTTTAGCTGCTATCTTAAGAACCGTACCTCTCCATCCAGCATGTGTCAAGGCTATTACCTTCTTTATTGGATCTAAAAAATAGAGTGGTACACAATCAGCGAAAAAAGTTACTAGAGGAACCTTAGACTCGTTAGTTATTAATCCATCAACACCTTCAATATCACTCTCTTTAAATATACCTTTGCCTTTATCCTTACTTGATATTACTTTAATAACATCTCTATGTACTTGATTAGAAAAAACCAAGTCTTTATAATTAATACCTACACTACTACACAATATCTCAAAGTTCTTTCTAACGTTTTCGTCTAAGTCTCCTCTATTAAACCCAAGATTCATACTCTTAAAAATCCCATCGCTAACACCTCCAAGTCTAGTACTAAAACAATGGTTAGTGATTCTTGCGTTATCAAATGCAGGAATCGTTAAATATACCAGATCGTCTGCTCTGTTCACTTTAAACACTTCTGAATTCATTTTGCACAACCTTTCCATCCATATATAACTTTCTAATTACAATTAAATGCATCTTTAACAACTCTTATTTTATCGTTAATTATCTCAACTACATCAAATCTAATATCAAAATTATACATGTGCTTTATTTTAGTATAGTACATCGCCGTTTTTATTATCCGTTTTTGTTTATGATATCCCACAGCTTCTATAGGATATCCTTTTTCAGTATTTCTACGATATTTAACCTCTACAAAAACAAGATAATTCTTGTCTCTGCCTATGATATCTATTTCTCCGAATCTACATCTATAATTTCTGTCAAGTATCCTATATCCCTTTTCAATCAAAAATCTAGTTGCTATCTCTTCACCTTTACTCCCAACTGCTCTATTGTTTGTTCCCATAAAATCACCTATACCTATGACATAGTTTTATAAACATCATCTAAATCGCCTACGAATACTAGAATTTCAGCTACTATCTGATACAATTCAGGTGGTATCATATCCCCGATATCTAGTTTTGTCAAGGCATCTACCAGTTCTTCATCTTTATAGATAGGCAAATCAACTTTTGATGCATTTTCAAGTATCTTATCTGCTACTATACCTTTTCCCTTAGCGATGACAGAAGGAGCTGTTTCGTTAACATCATATTTTAATGCAGCCGCTTTTTTTATTTTGTTCTTATGCACTATAACACCAACCTCTATTACTTAAGTTTACACTCTCATGTCAAATGTATATCTCTTAACACTTTTATTATCACTTTTCCTTTTCATAAAATCCTTTACGAAATCAAAATTCTTATTATTATTAATAACAGTCAGTCCCATTATATTGTAATCATAGCTGATTATTTTTTTATGAAGGTTGATAATATGATTGTCTATAACATTTTTCGTTTTATCATCATCTACATAAAATTTCAATTCTATGTTTTTTTCAAGTTTGTTTATATATACATCAATATGTCCCAAATTCACATAATCAAGTCTCAGTAAAGCTGATATCGAATTATTGTTAGCCTTTTTTCTAGGACTTTTTTTGTTTTCAAAAATATATAGTTCACTACCTACGAGTTTATTATTGAATTTAAATGGTAGTTGAACATAATTAAAATTGCTATTAAGATTGTTCATGAATTCTATGTTGTTTTTTATCTTTGCAGCATCTTTTGATATGGCACTATTCTTCCCGTTCATTGTACCTTGTGTCAATTTAAGTATATTTACGACTTTATTATATATATCATTAAAGTATTCATTAATTAGTTTTGGATCATTAAGAGCATTTTTGGATAGATATATGTTTTTGTCTACAGCAGTCTTTAATAATCTATTGGTAATATTATTCATAATATGCTTCTTGATTTCTTCTTTAATCTCAAGGGCAAATATTTCTTGCTGTAATTTTTCCATAGTTAAATCTTTTGATAGATCTAATGTATTATTACCTTTTAATGTATATGTATTATTTATTTCATCTTTCAACTCATCAATACCTTCTTGTGATAGAATATCTCCGAGTTTTTCCATATTTACATCATTGGTTTGGTTTGATATGACATCAGTGGATACTTGTTGGTTTTTAACGAATTCACTATTTAGTTTTGCATCAACCATTTCACTAACTTCTTGGCTACCAACATTAAGACTCATATCTTCTGAACTACTCTTAGTATCTACAGTACTGAAGTCACTGTCACTATATGTAAAAATATTTATCAATTTCTGTTTAACATCCACATTTATATGTTCATCATCTATAATATGGTTCGCTAGACTTATCATATCTTGCTTGATGGAATTGTTATTTTTTATATAATTGTTGAGTTGTTCTATATTTTCTTCCGTTACTGGAATATCATTTTTTAAAAGTAATATTAATTTATCAACATCAGTATCTTTGAATTGTCTAGTCAGCGTTAGTATCTTATTAATGAACTCTTTATCAATCTTCATATTGTTATTTAGAAGCTTATCGACTATTTCAATATTTTTATTATTTACGGTAACATTCGCTTCTTCTAAAATCTGTGATAACTTATTGCTTTTTGGATTAGAACTTTCATCCATAATAGGTTTTAGAAGAATCTGTTCCATATTGGATTCTTTTACTTGAAACATAACTTTTTGACCGATACTAAATTCCATCTGATCAGTTAATTTAGCTGTTATTACAGTGGAATTAGCCAATCTTATCAATATGTTTTTTTGTTTTATATCAAGTACTTCTCCTTTTAATATTTGTCCCTTCTGGAACTCTCTACCACTGACTCTAGAGATTTTGGAAATGTCAATTACCTTATTGATTTGTCTATTATAATTAACCCGCATAATCACTCATCCTCTCATATAAAGTAATTTGCAGCATTATATTACAATATAGATTTAATAAAAGACCTTCTATGTATAGGACATGCTCCATATTCTTTTAATGCTTCTATATGTTCTTTCGTACCATAGCCTTTATTCTTAGCGAATTTATACTCTGGAAAAAGTTCATCGTAATCTTTCATCAATCTATCTCTATATACTTTTGCAATTATACTTGCCGCTGCAATTGAAATACTTTTTGCATCACCTTTTATAATAGCTTCTTGAGGTATCTGAATTTTTGGAATCGTTACAGCATCAACTAATACCATATCTGGTTCAACTTCAAGTTTACTGATGGCAGATATCATTGATTCATAAGTTGCATTTAATATATTAATATCGTCTATGACTTCTACACTCGACATACCTACACTTACAGAAATAGCTTTTTCCATTATAATGTCATATAACTGTTCTCTCTTTGCTTCTGTCAATTTTTTTGAATCGTTTATATACAATATGTCTACATCTTTAGGAAAAATAACTGCTGCACTGACTACTGGTCCTGATAAAGGGCCTCTTCCAACTTCATCTATTCCACATATGTATTTTTTATCTGGATATTTATTTTCATAGGTTTTCATCTTGTCAGTACGCTCTATTTCTTTTTCATAATCTGCAATTTTCTTTTCGTACCTATCAATCAATTTCTTGACACCCAAACGTTCATCAACCTTTAACATATTCAATTTATTTTCTAAATAACATATTGGTACGTTATCAAGCATATCTTTTATATCGGAAATTGTCATTTTAGTCATTATAGTTTTATATCTCCTTTTAATAAAATATATCATATTAATGTTAAAAATCATCTAGCAAATATCTACTATTGGTTTTCACACATTATTAATTTCTTATAATTGGTTAAGTCTAGTGAATATTGATATCTATATATATTTGTTAATATATACGAATTAAATCTTATAAACATATATTCAATTATACACTTTTGCCAAATACTCATCAACAATTATTGTAATTATTATTAATTAAAATTATTACATTAAAATTGTATTTTGCTAGCATCTTTTATTTCATTTATTTCATTAATCAAATAATTCTTAACTATTCCAATTCTCGCTTTTTCTTTTTCATCAATATTTCTTTCATAACATATATTCAAGAATTTGATTATAAAATTCATTTGTTTATTTGTCTCTTCTATGGACATAGTACCCCTACCTAATCTATCGCATAGTGAAATACATGCTATATCGGTCACACTTGTTTCCTTTATCATATTTTCGATTTCTGCAAATGGAAGTTCTTTACAAATAAATAATGGCTGCATATGCCATCTTACCATCTTGACAACTTTATTGATGAATATTGTATCATGAGTATAATCTAATAAGAAATTTCTGGCAATATTTTCGCCCTGTCTATCGTGGTCATATGAAGTGATTCTTCCTTTTCTTATCTTAGTAGTAGTTATTTTGCCTACATCATGTAATAATGCGGCCCACATGAATATTCTATCATCACTACTAAGAGTTTTAATCCTAGCTGCCCTATCAACCACTTCCATAGTGTGATTATATACATTTCCTTCGGGATGATATTTGGGATTCTGCTGTATTTTTCTTAAGTCAATTAAAATTTTGAGTGGACTATTATTATAAATTTTCTTCTCTTCAAGTAACATTCTATCAAAGTAATTCGATGGTTTAATATCATTCAATAAATGATAATTGAATTCATCAAATAAATTATTTAGATTCTTCATACAAAACAACTCCTATAATATATTTAATTATATTTTCTCCCTTAATTAGATATATTATTAGATTAAGTTGTGATATCTCATATTTTATACTTCTTAAATATAATTAAATATCTATATAAATTGATGCTTATTGACATTTACTTTCTCAATACTTAAAAACAGTCAGATTATAATCCAACTGTTTCTAAAGTAATTTTACCAAGTATTCCATTTCTAAATTCATCCATTAAAATAATTGCTGCTTTACCTAAATCTATTTCATTTCCTGATTTTATTAGATTCCTATTTTTCCCTATATTCTCTAATACATTTATAGGTTCTAAATCTTCGATGTTTGCTAATTTATATCTTTTTAGTAATTGATCACTATAATTCGCTTTTAGGAATTCAATCAATATCAATGCCAATTCTTCGATATTTAATATATCATCTTTAATTGAACCTATCAGCGCTAAATTAATACCAACTTGCTTATCCTCGAATTTCGGCCATAATATTCCTGGTGTATCCAATAATTCTATGTCTTTTTTTAACTTAATCCATTGTTTTCCTTTTGTCACTCCTGGTTTATTTCCAGTTTTGGCACTAGCTTTTCCAACTAGTTTATTAATAAAGGTTGATTTACCTACATTAGGTATACCTGCAACCATTGCTCTGACAGGTTTATTTATCAAGCCCCTCTTTTTATTTCTTTCAATTTTATCTTTACAAAGTTCATAAGTTTTGCTTATTACTTGATTAATTCCCTTACCGTTTTTGGAATTGACAAGTACAACACTAAATCCTTTGTTTTCATACCATTTTATGAATGCTTCTGTTTTACTTCTATCAGCTAAATCAATTTTATTCAGTACAATAATTCTCGGTTTATTTCTTGTTATATTGTCCATATCAGGATTTCTACTGCTTATTGGTACTCTTGCATCAATCAACTCAATAATCACATCAACAAGTTTTATATTTTCCTGCATCATACGTTTAGCTTTTGTCATGTGTCCTGGGTACCATTGTATATTCATATAGTATTCTGTCCTTTCATTATTCTAAAATATCTCTTAGAACAACAATATATTAAATAAGGAGCAATGCTGCTCCTTTATTTTTCTTATTAATTATCACTTAACAAAACCGATATCTCCTAACGGCCATATTCTAAGTCCTGCTTTTCCTATTATGTCTTTTTTACTTATTGTTCCAACGTCAGTATATCTACTGTCTGAACTATTGTTTCTATTATCTCCCATTACAAAATATTCTCCATTAGGAACAGTAAACGGGAATTCTCTGTTACCTAATTTGCTATCATCTATTATGTCAAATTTTTCATCTAATTTTACGTCATTAATATATACTTCTCCATCTATTATGTCCACTATATCATTTGGCAATCCAATGATTCTTTTGATATAATTCTGTGATGGATTCTTTTTATACGGGAAAACAACAATATCGTATTGTTTTGGATCTCTAAATCTATAACTAATTTTATCTATTATTACATGGTCACCATTATGAAGTGTCGGTTGCATCGATTGTCCAATAACGTTAGTTTTTTGAAATACAAATGTTGTTATAAGTAAGACTACAACTAATACAATCCCGATATCAATTACCCAACTCAATATCTCTTTTCCTAATGAATTCTTCATGTCCTACACCCTTCTTTCATAAGAATGAAACTTACAATAAACATTACATAAAGTTATTCTTAATATAATCCTAAATAAAAACAAAAAGGGACTAATACATAGTACTAAGTCCCTTACTAGTCATATTAATCATCACAATAGCCATTAAACTATACCATGTAACTATTATAGCTAAAATCCTTAGTTAAACTGCGTATTGAAATAATCTTATTATCTAATTAATTCTTTTACTTTAGCAGCTTTACCGATTCTGTCTCTTAAGTAGTTAAGTTTAGCTCTTCTTACTTTACCATGTCTTACAACATCGATATGATCGATAATTGGTGAATGTAATGGCCAAGTTTTTTCAACACCTACACCATAAGAAATTCTTCTTGCTGTAAATGTTTCACGGTTACTACCATGTTGTCTTTTAATAACTACGCCTTCAAACATTTGTAGCCTTTCACGGTTACCTTCTTTAACCTTAGCATATACTCTGATAGTATCACCAACGTTAAACTCTGTTAAAGCATTCTTTCTTAATTGTTCTTGTTCAATTTTACGTATTATATCGTTCATGTGTTTCCTCCTAATATCTAGATGTTCTTAATTACACTAATGTAACAGAGGACCATCCGTACTCACATTAAATTACTATAACATACTTCCCTTTAATTTGCAATATTTATCTAGAAATTTCTTATCTTTATCTGTAAGATCTGCTTTTTCTAATAGATCTGGTCTTTTTTCATATGTTCGTATCAAAGACTGCTCTCTTCTCCAATCATCAATGTTTTTATGATGTCCGGATAATAATATGTCTGGTACTTTTTTATCCATGAAAACAGCAGGTCTTGTATACTGTGGATATTCTAATAGATTATCGTCGAATGATTCTGTTTCAGCAGACACTTCATTAGATAGCACATTAGGTACTAATCTTGAAATAGCATCTATCATAACCATTACAGCAAGTTCTCCACCAGTTAGTATATAGTCACCTATAGATACCTCATCGGTAACTATCATATCGATAGCTCTTTCATCTATACCTTCATAATGTCCACATAAGAAAGTTAACTCTTTTTCCTTCGATAATTCCATAGCCATTTCTTGATTAAATGTTTTGCCTTGTGGGGTTAGATATATAACCCGTGGCTTTTCTTCACTCTTAGTTATTATGTTCTTATATGCCTCATAAATAGGTTCTGGTTGCATAACCATACCAGCACCTCCGCCATATGGATAATCATCCACCTGCTTATGTTTATTGTAAGCATAATCTCTAATGTTGATCGTATTTATTTCAATCAAGTCTTTTTCTTGTGCTTTACCTATAATGCTTGAATTTAGACCTTGTCTTATCATATCTGGAAATAATGTCATTATGTTAAATCTCACTAATCAATCAATCCTTCCAGTAATGAAACTACCATGGTTTTATTTTCCATATCAACTTCTTTTATGCATTGTTTTAGAGCTGGAATCAGAATTTCTTTTTTATCATCAGCTTCTATTACATATACATCATTACTTCCTGTTCTTATAACATCTTTTATATTACCTAGATCTTCTCCATCGTCAGTACTGACTTCTATTCCTATTAGATCGCTAATATAATATTCATCGTCTTCAAGTGGTAAGGCTAATTCTCTAGGTATTTTTATTATTGACTCTTTCAATGCTTCAGCACTTGTCATATCTTCTAGTTCTTTAAATTTTATTATGACTAGATTTTTGAAATATCTAATATCTTCAATTGTATATTTCTGTAATTTTTTCTTGCTGTCTATATACACATATTCAAGTAATTCGAACCTCTTGGGTTCATCGGTTAAAGGTATTATTTTAACTGCACCCTTGATACCATGTGTATTTATTATTTTACCAATATTAAAGTAATCCATACACTCACCTTCATATATTTTTTTATTATATATCTTTCCCAAAATCTTCGAATAAACTCTGAATCCATTATTCTAATAAAAAATATTTCCTATAGTATAATAAAAAGGTTAGGGAATCCCTAACCTTATTGTAAAATCTCTACAACAACTCTTTTTTCTTCTTTAGTTGCTGCTGCCTTAACTACAGTTCTTATAGCCTTAGCAATTCTACCTTGTTTTCCAATTACTTTTCCCATATCGTCAGGTGCAACTTTTAACTCTAATATAATTGAGCGTTCTCCCTCAATTTCATTTACTTTAACATCATCTGGATTATCAACTAATGCTTTAGCGATAACTTCCACTAATTCTTTCATGTTGTACACCTCCAACAATTACTTTACAACTCCAGCTTGCTTTAACAATCTTTTGACTGTATCAGAAGGTTGAGCTCCGTTACTTAACCATTTGTTAGCAACTTCTTCATTTATCTTTAAATCAACAGGATTAGTTGTTGGGTTATAGTAGCCAACTTGCTCTATAAACTTACCATCTCTTGGTGATCTGGAATCAGCAACTACGATTCTATAAAAAGGAGCTTTTTTTGCACCCATTCTCTTTAATCTCATTTTTACTGCCATTAGTGTTTCACCTCCCTAATAAAATAAAATCTATATTAGACTAACTAAAATTAATTAACTAGCCCATAAAAGGAAATTTATTAAATAATCCTTTTTTAGCTTTTTTACCATTCATCATACCACTAAATTGTTTCATCATCTTTTTAGCCTGTTCAAATTGCTTTATGAATCTATTGACATCATGTATATTAGTACCTGAGCCATTAGCTATTCTTCTTTTTCTAGAAGGATTGATTACTGATGGATTAGCTCTTTCTTCCAGTGTCATAGATTGTATCATACATTCTACTTTCATGAATTCCTTATCATCTATTTCAACATCTTTCATCTGCTTGTTCATACCAGGAATCATGGAAACAATATCACCTATAGATCCTAGTTTTTTAACTTGTTGCATCTGTTCTAGGAAATCGTCAAAAGTAAATTCTGCTTTTCGAAACTTTCTTTCCATCTCGGCAGCTTTCTTTGCATCAATCGCTTCGGAAGCCTTTTCTATAAGTGTCAAAACATCACCCATACCAAGAATCCTAGATGCCATTCTTTCAGGATGAAATACTTCTATATCAGTAAGTTTTTCTCCTATACAAGCGAATTTAATAGGTTTATCAGTTACTGCTCTTACTGAAAGTGCAGAACCACCTCTAGTGTCACCATCCAATTTGGTTAAGATTACACCATCAACACCTATTTTTTCATTAAAGTTCTCAGCTACATTGACAGCATCTTGTCCAGTCATAGCATCTACAACCAATAATATTTCCTGTGGCTTAATGGTATCTCTTATTTCAATCAATTCATTCATCATGTCTTCATCTATATGAAGTCTACCAGCCGTATCAATAATAATAACATTGTTGTCATTTTTTTCGGCAAACTCAATAGCTGCTTTTGCAATATTGACTGGCTTGTTTTTGTCTCCCATCGTGAATACAGGGACATCTATCTGTCCTCCAACAACTTGTAGTTGTTTTATGGCTGCTGGTCTATATACATCACAAGCAACCAATAGAGGTTTTTTCCCACTTTTTTTGAGTTTACCTGCAAGTTTAGCAGTTGTAGTTGTTTTACCTGCTCCTTGTAAACCAACCATCATATATACTGTTGGAGGCTCTTTTGAAAAAGTCAAATCTGCTTTTTCTTCCCCCATCAATTTAATCAATTCTTCATTAACAATCTTAATAACCTGTTGACCCGGAGTCAAGCTTTCCATAACTTCGTGTCCGACAGCTCTTTCTTTTATGGTATTGACAAACTTTTTAACAACCTTAAAGTTAACATCTGCTTCTAGTAATGCCAATTTAACTTCTCTTAGAGCTGCTTTAACATCTTGCTCATTAAGTTTTCCTTTTTTCTTAAGGGTAGAAAATATATTCTGAAATTTATCTGTTAAACTTTCAAATGCCATAAACTAACCTCCCACTCTATAGATTATCTACAACTCTTCTATTATCCTATTGCAAGTCTTCTGTATATTAACTATTTTATCTACTATTTCTTTTTTAGTCTGGTCACTACTTCTCAATTCATCCAAAATTTCACTTGCATCACTATAGATCTTTTCGATATTCTGTTTGTTAATCAAAAACTTATCAACTAGCTGTAACTTGTTTTCATAATTTTCAAGTTGCCTATCACATCTCTTTAATGTATCATAAACACCTTGTCTGCTAATTTCCAGCTGTTCCGATATTTCTCCCAAAGATAAATCGTTCAAATGATATAATTCATATATTCCTTTTTGGTGCTTAGTTAATAATTCACCATAAAAATCATATAGTAATGTTTTCTTAAAAATATTACTCAAAATTAAATCACCACCTGTAAAGGTTAATTACTTTACAGATGGTATTATATGATATTCAGTAATGGTTGTCAAGTTATTTATCATAATTAATAATAATTTTATATTTCATAAAAGAATAAAGTCATTTATTGGTCAAAAAGAGCATTAACAAAATCATCTGAATCAAATTTCTGTAGATCATCAATTCCTTCTCCGACACCAATATATTTTACTGGAATATTAAGTTCCGTTTGGATAGCGATAGCTATACCACCTTTTGCTGTTCCATCGAGTTTAGTAAGCACAATTCCAGTGATATCAGCTATATCTTTGAATTGTTTAGCTTGTTGAAGAGCATTTTGTCCTGTAGTACTGTCAAGGACTAGTAATACTTCTTTATGCGCTTCAGAATATTCTCTGTTTATAATCTTAAATATCTTTCTTAACTCTTCCATCAAATTCTTTTTATTATGGAGTCTTCCTGCTGTATCACATATGAGAATATCTGAATTTCTTGCTTTTGCAGCTTGTACAGCATCAAAAACGACTGCTCCAGGATCAGAATTTTCTTGTTGTGATATAAGTTCAACCCCTGCTCTATTGGACCACTCAGCTAATTGGTCTATGGCAGCAGCTCTAAATGTATCAGCCGCAGCTAATATGACTTTTTTACCATTATCTTTATACTGGTGAGCTAATTTACCGATAGTAGTAGTTTTACCTACGCCATTAACCCCAATTACTAAAACGACTGATTTCTTTTCAGTAAAATCATAAATGTCACCATCGTTTTTCATCAATTGCTTTAATTCTTCCATGAGTAATTCTCTAACTTGAGCTGTATCTTTAATTTTCTGTTCTTTCACTTTTGACTTTAAGTCTTCCATAATCTTAATAGCAGTATTTACACCTAGATCAGCTATAATCAGTGCTTCTTCCAGCTCTTCATAGAAGTCTTCATCTATCTTGGTAAAAGAATTAAGTACTTGATCGACTGAACCTAAGATATTATTTCTTGTTTTAGTCAATCCTTTTACTAGTTTACCAAAGAATCCTTTTTTATTTTTACCTTTTTCTTCTTCTGGAGTATCATTTTGATCCTCCATGTTGGTATCCTCTTCAATTACTTGTTCTTCAATTACATCAGTATTCACATCTTGTAAGCTCTGTTCTTCATTTGATATATCTTCTTGTTCTATAGATTGATGTTCTTCGTTTGATATATTTTCTTGTTCTAATTGTTGCTGTTCTTCAATATCAACATTTTCTTGTTCATTTATATCATCGTTGATTAAATTGTCTTTTTCTATCTCTTTTTCCTTCTCTGCTTTTTTTGCTTTATTTTTTTTCCAGTTAAATAAGCCCATATTTCCTCCTAAATATTTGTAAACAGCTGTTTTACATTTTTTGTCTTTATCCTGTTAATTCACTTTCAATGAGTTTCACAGATACTCGTGTGGATATACCTTTTTCTTGCATAGTAATACCATATAATGCATCTGCTGCTTCCATTGTACCTCTCCTATGCGTAATAATGATAAACTGTGTTTTAGTTGAAAGTTTCTGTAAATATTTCGCGAATCTTTCTACATTAGCATCATCAAGTGCTGCCTCTATCTCATCAAGAACACAGAATGGAGAAGGTTTTAACCTTTGTATGGCAAATAGTAAAGCTATTGCGGTAAATGCTCTTTCTCCACCGGATAAAAGCATCATACTCTGTAATTTCTTACCTGGAGGTTGTGCTATAATATTAATTCCTGATTCTAGTATGTTGTCTTCATCTACTAGATATAATAACCCTTTTCCTCCACCAAAAAGTTCCTTGAATACTAGGTCAAATTGTGATTGTATATCTTTAAATTTCAACTTGAACTGTTTAATCATTTCTTTATCAAGTTCACTGATAATACCTATTAACTTCTCTTTAGCCACTATCAAGTCTTCTTTTTGTTCAGATAAGAAGTTGAATCTATTTATTACTTCTCTATATTCTTCTATAGAATTAACATTCACATCTCCCAATTCTTTGATTTTACTTTTTAGTTCTTTGACTTTGCTTTTTAGTTGGGTTATGCTTCCAAGGTCATCTCGATATTCATTAACCATGTTAAAAGTCAATTCATATTCTTCCCACATGTAATTGGTTGTATTTTCTTTTTGTAGTTCATATTTAGTTCTATAATTTTGAAGCCTCATGATCTCTTTTTCTAATAACTTGGATTTTTCACTTAAGTTCTCTCTATCACTAAATAACGAGTTCTGTTTTGCTGATAATTCTTCTTTGTTCTTATTTAGTTGATTAAGTTCATTTTCCATAGCCTTGATTTTATCAATTATGACTTCTATTTGTTCTTTATAATCATTTATAAGTTTAATCTTTGATTCAATATCCTGTTTATTGTTTTGTGACTCTACTATAAATTCATCTTTTTGTTCTTTGATATCTTCTAGCTCTTTTTTCAATCTGTCGATATTATCTTGAGAACTATTCAATTTTTGTCTTGTAGATGTCAATTCTATTTTCACATTAGTTATTTCATCAGATAAAGAATCTTTTACTGCTTTTTTTTCTTGAATTATTTGTGTTAAACTTATAACCTTATCTTCTGCATCAGTATTTTCATTTTCAGTACCATTTAACTCTTCATTATATTTTTCTGTAGTTGCAGTTAGTTCTTGGTTCTGAGAATTCAATTCATCAAATTCTACTTTACTGTCATTAATTTCTTGTTGCAGTTTTTCGGTATCTTTTTCAATCTGATTAAGATTTATTTGTAATGAATTCAATCTGATATTAAGATTATGCTCATTAGAAATCAATTCTTTGGATTTAACGGAAAGTCTATTTTTTTCCGCAACTATTTCTTCACGTTTTTCAGTGGTAGTCTTGTACTGTCTTGTACATTCTTGTATTCTAAGCTTATATTCGTCCAATTCTCTTTTTCGGGAAAGGAAATTATTAGCTTTGTTCTTGTAACTTCCTCCTGTTAACGAACCACCTGGATTTAATACTTCCCCTGAAAGTGTAACTATCTTCAATTTGTAATTATACTTTCTGGCTAGCCTAACCGCATTATCAATATTATCAACTATGACTACTCTTCCCAAAAGATATTTTATTATATTGTCATACATATCATCATACATGACTAATTCATTACCATAGCCGATAAACCCTTTTTCATTGGTGATAGGATTATAGTTTCTGCTAGTTCTAATACTAGTCAAAGGCAAAAAAGTAGCTCTACCATATTTATTGGCCTTTAGATAATTAATCATTCTCTTAGCGGTTTCTTCATCTTTTGTAATAATGTTCTGAACACCACCACCAAGAGCTGTCTCTACAGCTATTTCGTATTTTTTATCGACTTTAATAATATCAGCTACTACACCAAGAACTGAATCTATATTGTTATTAGTCTTATGCTCCATAACTTTTCTTATACTATAATTATAGCCTTCATAATGTTCAGTTATATCATTAAGAGCATTGTATTTAGATTTGTATTGATTGATTTCCTTATTAAGGATATTTAATTTGTCATCTATATTATGTTTTTGCTCATTAATCTCTTTTATTTTTTCAACCGTTGATGAAGATTGTTTTTTTATAGACACTAAGTCTTCTTGCGCAACATTTATATTTTGTTCCAACTGCTCTTTTTTATCATTCAAAACAGTTTGGTCATTATGTACTTTATTAATTTTATCAGTCAAGAAATTTTTTCTGTTTTCTATATTCTCTAGCATCGTACTATATCTTTGGATTTTACTCTTTACTACCGTTATCTCATTAAGTCTTTCTATGATATTGGTCTTAATTTCTTCAATCATAGTTTCATTGCTTACAATTTCATTAGATACATCTGTACATTCTTGTTCTTTCTCCACTAACTGTTTGTTTAATGATTCAATATGAGATTTCAGATTGACTATTTCTTCATCTGTCTCTTTTATATCAGCAACATTAACTTGACTCTTAGTATTCAATTGATTTATATTTTGTTGTATTCGATTATTCGATTCACTTATGGAACTAATACGCTCGTTATTAATGTTAATATTGTTTTCTATTCTCTCTTTTTCTAGATTATTTTCAGCAATTTCATCTTTCTTAGTATCAATTTCCTTACCCATATCCTGTATAGAAGTATTGATTTCATTATATTTCAATTTTATCTCTTCGTATTTGTTGTTGACTGTATTAATTTCTTCATTAACATTTTTTTCTTTTTCACTTATTTCATTTATATTTTTATCTAATCTTTCAAATTCAGTTATGAATATGTTGACTTCATGTTTTTTTAATTCTTCTTTTAACTGAAGGTAATTCTTAGCTATTTCTGCTTGTCCTTCCAAATTGCCTTTTTGACTATCAAGTTCTGTTATAATGTCATTTATCCTAAGAAGATTTTGTTTTTCTTCTTCTAATTTTTTATAAGCTTCGGATTTTCTTCTCTTAAATTTAACTATTCCAGCAGCTTCATCAAATAAGTCTCTTCTGTCTTCTGGTTTAGTACTTAAAATTTTATCTATCTGACCCTGTCCAATAATAGAATATCCTTCTTTACCTACTCCTGTATCTAAAAACAACTCATGAATGTCTTTTAATCTACATGGTGTTTTGTTAATATAGAATTCGCTTTCACCAGAACGATAAACCCTTCTTGATATGGTTACTTCCAAATAGTCGATAGCCATTCTTTTATCATGATTATCTATAGTTATATCTACTTGGGAATATCCCACAGGGCGTCTGTTTTCAGTACCTGCAAAAATAACATCTTCCATTTTAGAACCTCTTAGCTGTTTAGCACTTTGAGCACCTAAAACCCAACGTACAGCATCTGCTATGTTACTCTTACCGCTACCATTAGGACCAACAATTCCTGTTATTCCTTCATTAAATTCAAAATTAATCTTATTAGCAAAGGATTTGAATCCTTGTAATTCAACGTTTTTTAAGTACATATTATCTCCTTTTCTTGTACTACAGGAAATTTTTACTTTCAACATATGGAATAGGAGCATTAGAAATATTCTCCAGAACAAAATAGGATTTTCCTATAAGATGAGAATAAATCACGTAGTTGCTTTTTTAGTGCAGAACAATTAGGTATTGTCCTGCACTAATATTTTTTCAAGAGAAGTGTCTAGCATTTTTATTCAAATTATGTCATGTTTAACTATAATGTAAATTGATTGGCAATGAACAATGGACAATTATTAACTCAAATTTCTTTTTGATAGTTGTCAATTGTACACTGTCAATTGAATATAATTAGATATTCTTAATCGCATCATACGCTCCATCTTGTTCAGCAGACTTTTTACTTCTACCTCTTCCATAACCTATCACTTTTCCTTCATGTCTTACCTCTACCATAAATAATTTATTATGATCAGGTCCCTTTTCCTTAACTATTATGTATTCAATTGGTTCTTCACTAGTTTTTTGTATGATCTCTTGTAGATGGGTTTTACTATCGATAAATAATTTTCTTTTTTCAACATCATTCAATAATGTAGTTAGAATAAACTGTCTAGCAGATTCTAGTCCACCGTCTAGATATATAGACCCTATCAATGACTCTACTGCATCTGATAAAACTGATGCTCTAAATCTACCTCCAGAATTTTCTTCACCCTTACCTAGTCTAATGTATTCTCCTAATTTTATTTCATTGGAGAAATTAGCTAATGTTGGTTCACATACAATACTAGCCCGAAATTTAGTTAATTCGCCTTCCAGCATATCAGTATATTTTCTGAATAAAAAATCACTTGTTACGATTTCAAGAACTGCATCACCTAAAAATTCTAGTCTTTCATTGTTTTCAAATTTAGACATTTTGTGTTCATTAGCATATGAACTGTGTGTTAATGCTTGAGATAATAATTTTACATTTTTAAACTTATAATTGATAATCTTTTGAAAGTCGTTTAAATTTTTGTATTTATTTCTCAATATGTTCTCCTCCTTCGTTATGGTTATCTAAAAGCAAAGCCCTTGTTGTAAGGGCTTCCATTAGTCGTTATTAATTTGAGAATTTATTGCTTCGACTGCATCATTTACTGTTACAATCTTTTCTGCCTGCTCATTATCAATCTCAATATCAAATTCTTCTTCTAGAGCCATAATTATTTGAACTAAGTCCAATGAATCAACATTCAAATCATCAACGAATTTTGTATCTTTTGTGATTTGTGATTCATCCACATTTGTAAATTCAGATATAATTGAAACCAATTTTTCAAATTCCATTTAATTTGCCCCCTTTTTTATTAATTAGATTTTTATGTTTTCTTTTATTTTATCATTAATTTGTTGGTCAGAAAACTTTTTACATTGCAATATTGTATTCTTAATCGTTTTTGAATCTGAACTACCATGTGTCTTAACAACTAAACCTTCCAAACCAAGTAATGGTGCTCCACCATACTCAGTATAATCAAAACTTTTCTTAAAATCTTTTAAAGCTGGCTTTAGTAATAATGTTCCAATTTTCGATCTGAAATTTTTCAATAAATGTTTTTTTAGCATACTGAACAAAGTTAAGGCAAATCCTTCAGTATACTTTAAAATGATGTTACCAACAAAAGCATCACATACAAGAACATCAGCTTTTCCTTCAGGTATTTCTCTAGCTTCGATATTACCTATAAAATTGATATCCTCATTCTTTAGTAAAGAATAAGCTTCTTTCACTAAGTTATTCCCTTTGGACTCTTCTTCACCAATGTTAACTAATGCAACTTTTGGATTCTTCACTCCCATCACATTCTCAAAGTAGATAGAACCCATTTTAGCATATTGAACTAAATAACTTGCTTTTGAATCTACATTGGCACCACAGTCAATCAGTAATGACACTCCCTTTTTATTAGGAATTAGTGGAGCAAGAGCAGGTCTTTCGATTCCCTTGATTCTGCCTACTATAAAAGTTCCTCCAGCAAGTATAGCTCCAGTACTACCAGCAGATACTAAAGCATTTGCTTTCTTATCTTTCACTAGATTAAAAGCTTTCACTAAAGAAGAATCTTTTTTTCGTCTAATAGCCATAACAGGAGATTCACAAGTATCAATAATCTCTTTTGCATCTACTACCTCTAGTTGTTCTTTATTATATGTGTACTTTGCTAGTTGTTCATTTATGATAATATTATTACCCACTAAATAAATCTTTATGTGACTATCATCATTTATTGATTCAATACAGCCTTTAATTATTGCGTTTGGGGCATTATCGCCACCCATTGCATCAACTGCAACAGTTATCATTTCTTGCATCATTACACCCTCTAATCTACATTCTAAAAATACTATACTAAATTTTTACCATATTTTCAACATATATTTGAAAATTTCTAGAATAGCTAATCGTATTTGAGGTAATCATATATATTATTTTCTAATAATTCAAACTTGCTAAATTTATCAAAGTAGCTAAATAATTAAAGGCAGCGTAAGCTGCCTTATAATTATTCAGTTTCAATAACTACTTTATTCTTGTATGTTCCACATGATTTACAAACTCTATGAGGCATAACTAATTCCCCACATTTACTGCATTTTACTAAATTAGGTGCAGTTAATTTCCAGTTAGCTTTACGTTTGTCTCTTCTAGCTTTTGAAGATTTTCTTTTTGGTACTGCCATTGTTGTGACACCTCCTTAAAACTCTTTAAATAAATCTTTAAATACAGCTAATCTAGGGTCTATTTCACTATTATCACAGTTACAAGTACCCTTATTGAGATTAGTTCCACATTGATTACAAATACCTTTGCATGTATCGCTACATAATACTTTCATAGGTAAATCAATGATTAATTCATTTAAAGCTAATTTCTCTAAATCAAGATTGTATCCATCAATATACTGAACTTTTTCTTCATTATCATCATCAAATTTGATGTCTTTAGAAAAATTAGTTTCGACTTTATAATCTACTTCTTCCATGCATCTATCACAAGGAATCTTAAGTGTTCCTTTTACCGATCCCTCCACCTTAATTTCTTTGTACCCAAGATTAGTAATCTCAAGGTCAATATGAACGAGATCAGCTGTTCGGTAAGTAATTCCACCAAATTTAAATTCATTGATGCTAACATCAGTAGATATCTTTTTATTCATCCGGTCATTGGATAATAAATCAGTTAAATTAAACTTCATATCAACACCCCAATCATATTATTTTTTGACAGGGAAACGTATAAAATAACCACATGTAATTATACATATCAATTATACTTTTGTCAACATTTTTAACAAAATTATGGTAGAATATGCATGTTACTCAGTTTAATTAAATAAGTCTAGCAGTTTCTCTGGCAATTGTCATTTCTTCATCAGTAGGGATTACTACTGTTTTAACTTTAGCATCTTTAGTAGATATGTCTTTTTCAACGCCTCTACATTTATTAGCTTCTTTATCTACTTCAACACCTAAAAAAGTAAGGTATGCACATATTTCTTCTCTTACTTCCGCATTATTTTCACCAAGTCCAGCTGTAAATGCGATAGCATCGATTCCATTCATTGCAGCAGCATAAGCTCCAATGTATTTAGCGACTCTGTATGAAAATACATCCATTGTAAGTCTTGCTCTTTCATTTCCTTCTTCTATAGCATTTTCTAAATCTCTGAAGTCACTTGATATTTCTGAAATACCAAGAACACCTGATTTTTTATTTAAAATAGTATTAATTTCATCAATTGATAATCCTTCTTTATCAGCTAGGAATTGAACGATTGCTGGGTCCATATCTCCTGATCTAGTTCCCATAACCAATCCTTCTAGAGGAGTAAGTCCCATACTTGTATCTACTGATTTTCCACCATCTACAGCACAAACACTAGCACCATTACCTAAGTGACAAACTACGATTTTCATATCTTTGATATCTCTACCTAAGAATTCAGCAGTTCTGTTAGAAACGTATTTATGAGATGTACCATGGAATCCGTATCTTCTTAATTTGTATTTTCTATAATATTCATATGGTAACGCATATAAATAAGTTTTTGCTGGCATTGTTTGATGGAAAGCAGTATCAAACACCCCTACCATAGGTACATTAGGCATGATATGTTTACATGCATCTATACCAATCAAGTTAGCTGGATTATGTAAAGGAGCTAAGTCAGAACACTTCTCAACAGCTTCAATTACCTCTTTAGTTAAAACTGTTGAACTTGCAAATTCTTCTCCACCATGTACAATTCTATGTCCAACCGCATTGATTTCATCCATACTCTTGATTACGCCATGATCTTTTGAAATTAACGCATCAATAACATATTGAACAGCGTCTTTATGACTTGGCATATCCCCATTTATAATTACAGTATCTTCACCAATCTTAGTATGTTTGATTCTTGAACCATCAATTCCTATTCTTTCGCATAAACCTTTTGCTAAGACTTTTTCATTTTCCATACTTATCAATTGATATTTTAGTGATGAGCTACCACAATTTAATACTAATATATTCACTTTGAACAATCTCCTTTAAATGTATTTTATAATTTATTTTTTTATAATGATGCTTGTACTGCTGTTATTGCAACTACTCCTACGATATCATCAGCTGTACATCCTCTTGATAAATCGTTAACTGGTTTTGCTATACCTTGAGTAATTGGTCCATAAGCTTCTGCTTTTGCTAGTCTTTGAGTAAGTTTATATCCGATATTTCCTGCATCAAGATCAGGGAATACTAGAACATTAACTTTTCCTGCTACTTCACTACCTGGTGCTTTTGAAGCTCCAACACTTGGTACGATAGCTGCATCTAATTGGAATTCTCCATCTAATTTAATATCAGGATTTTGTTCTTTTGCAATTTTTACTGCTTCAACTACTTTATCAACGTCTGCATGTTTTGCACTACCTTTTGTAGAATGAGATAACATACCTACTACTGGTTCAACTTCTACCAAGTCTTCAAATGATTTTGCTGAGCTGATTGCTATAGAAGCTAATTCTTCAGAATTAGGATTCTGAACTAAACCAGAATCAGAGAATAAGAAAGTACCATTAGCACCATACTCGCAATTAGGTACTACCATAACGAAGAATGCTGATACTAATTTAGTACCTGGAGCTGTTTTTAATATTTGTAAAGAAGGTCTTAATACATTAGCTGTTGCATTAACTGCTCCAGCAACCATACCGTCTGCCATTCCTTCTTTAACCATCATGACACCTAAATATAATGGGTCTTTTTTCAATAATTCCTCTGCTTTTTCACATGTCATACCTTTATTTTTACGAAGTTCTACTAAATCTTTAACATAATCATTCATTTTATCAAATGAACTAGGGTCTACAAATATAGCCTTTGAAATATCTAAACCTTCTGCCACTTTTGCTATTTCATCTTTATTACCTATAAGAATTACTCTTGCTATTTCTTCATCAAGAATTTTTGCAGCTGCCTCTACTGTTCTTCTTTCTAATGATTCAGGTAATACGATTGTTTGATTTAATTTTTTTGCTCTGTTTTTAATGTTGTTTATAAAACTCAATTTAATAAACTCCTTTCAGTTCTCTAACTAAAATATAATGTACTTTACTCTATTATAATATTATTGTTCATTGTATACAATATGTTTTTTGTGTTTTTTTTAGTTTTTTTGTTTTTTTTCTAAAAAACTTATCATATTAAGCTTAATTAGATAAACTGATTTGTAATTTAGCCTTCCACAAAAATAACTTAATTATCAAAATAGATATTATTTTTCCTCATGTACTTGATTTCATATATATTTTACATTAATATAAAAAAGAGTGCTTATTAATTAAAATTATAAATAAAGCAGGTGGTATTAATATGAGTACAGTAGGTATTATAGCAGAATATAACCCATTTCATAATGGTCATCTATATCAATTACAACAGGCAAAAAAAATAACTGAATCAGAGTACTGTGTTGTTGTAATGAGTGGTAACTTTGTTCAAAGAGGTGAACCTTCAATAGTTGATAAATGGACTAGAACTAAGATGGCTCTACTTAATGGAGCGGATCTTGTGATAGAATTGCCGGTTCACTTCTCAACATCAAGTGCAGAATTCTTCTCTTTTGCCTCAGTGAAGTTATTAAGCGATCTTGGTATAATCGATAATTTATGTTTTGGTAGCGAACTTGGTGATACTTATAAGTTAAAAGAGATAGCATCTATCTTATGCAATGAACCAAGTCAATTCAAAACCAAGCTCAGTGAACATCTAAAAAATGGAAGTAGTTTTGCGACCGCTCGTTCTAATGCACTTACAGACTATCTGACAGAGAATGCAATATTAGATACCAATAAAGAAGAATTGACCAATTTAATTAAATCCCCAAATAATATACTAGGCATAGAATACATGAAAGCCTTAATAAAATTGAACAGTACGATAAAACCTTATGCCGTTAAAAGAATGGGAGCTTCTTATCACTCAGATGATATCAATGATCATTTGTGTTCTGCTACAGCAATAAGAAAATTGTTAAGGAACTCTATAGCTGAAAATACTATCAATGACTTTATGCCTGAATCAGCATTTGAATTATTAGAATCAGCCATCCACAGAAATGAATGTCCTGTATTTTTTGACGATTGCTCTTCACTAATCAATTACAAATTAAAGGTATCCACAAAAGATCAAATGGAAAACTGTATTGATGTTAGTGAGGGTATAGAAAACAGATTCCGAAAAGCAGTAATCAATTATAGTACAATAAGTGATATTATTGGATATACCCGTACTAGACGATACCCCATATCAAGAATACAGAGAACTCTGCTTCATATTTTATTATCTCTCAATAAAGAAGATTTCTGGGGATTTGTCAATAATGGATTCGTTCAATATGTTAAAATACTAGGTTTCAGAAAAGACAGTAGACCATTATTAAAATTAGTGAAAGATAACTGTAATCTTCCTATTATCTCTAATGTAAAAGACAGTATTGGTTATCTTAATACTATTCAAAAGAAAATGTTAGAAGACGAAATAAAATGTAGCGATATATATAATATCATTATCGGTAATAAATATGGTGTATCCCAAAAAAAC
This sequence comes from Vallitalea longa, assembly GCF_027923465.1. Classification (NCBI taxonomy): domain Bacteria; kingdom Bacillati; phylum Bacillota; class Clostridia; order Lachnospirales; family Vallitaleaceae; genus Vallitalea; species Vallitalea longa. The sequence continues at coordinate 67,077 of NZ_BRLB01000020.1, read as the reverse complement.
GATTACAGCCATCAGGTAGTTATCGTATAGTTTAACATCGGTATTAAGTTATCTTTGTTCTAAAAACAGTATATTCCAAATATATTTGTATTAATAACAAGCTGTAAAGGTTAATATATGAGAAGAAGACCCTTATCCAAAAATCTTGTGATTAATGCTATGCTAATGATATTATTAATAATTATCCTCATACTTCCAAAAACCTCTATGGAAGCTGCCAAAAACGGCTTATTATTGTGGTTTAATGTCATTATACCGACTTTATTTCCCTTTATCTTGCTATCTAACCTAATAATAAATTCTAGTTTAATAAACTATATTAATTATATATTCACTTTCATAATGTCCAAATTATTTAATTTGCCTGGTGTAGCTGGTTATGCACTAATAACCGGATTACTTTCGGGATATCCAGTAGGAGCAAAAATCACAGCTGATTTGTTGATCAAAAAATCTATTAATCTGAATCAAGCCCAATATATGCTTACCTTTTGTAATAATGCAAGTCCTATGTTCATTATTGGATTTATAGCTACTGGTTTACTAGACAATTCTCGAATAGGAATATTTATGTTAGTTGCCATTTATACTGCTAATCTAATTACAGCCTTTATATTCAAAATGGTTTACTTTAAAAAATTACCTCCAATAAAAAAGGAATCAATAAAATCTAGAAATACTAAATCAATAAATTTCTCTCTTTTTGACGATTGTATTATGAATGCCATCACACTAATAGTCAAAATAGGAGGATATATAATATTTTTTTCCATAATATTGAATTGTTTTTATTTGATACCTATAAGTAATAGTATCATTAAAAATTTTCTATTAAGTCTAATCGAACTTTCAAATGGTGCGAAAATACTAACCAGTAGTAACTATTCAATACAAGTTATGTTCGTACTACTATGTACATTAGTATCTTTTGGTTCTTTTTCAGTTCACGCTCAGACAGCAAGTGTTCTGACGGATACAGAATTAAAGGTAAATAAGTATGTTCTATCCAAAATAATAAATGCTGTAATAACATTTATTACAGCATTATTGATTACTCCATTATTAGGATAGGAATATCTGATTATGTACTTTTTTTCTTACCTTTTCTATCCTGTAAATCTTGTCTATTTGCATTTAATGTTTCTAACTGGGTTTTCATGAATTCTTCTAACTGTTCATAGACTTTATGTGTTTCATATAAGGTTTCTTTTGTATTCTCTTCGATTTTACTTATTATTTCATCTGCGTATTCATATGCACCAAGTTTAAGTTCTCTTGAAGTGTTTTTTGCTTCAGTAAGGACACTTTCTGCTTCTGAATATGCTTGTTGCATTATTTCATGTTCATTGATAAGCTCCATCATCTTGTTTTCTGTTTGTTTCTCAACGTTTTCTGCATTTTTCTTAGCATTCAATATAATTTTTTCTTTTTCATTAATTACTCTTTGACAACGTTTTATTTCTTCTGGTAACTTTAATCTCATATCTGTCATAAGTTCATATATAACTTCTGGATTCACCATAATTTTATTAGATAAAGGTACCTTACTGCAACTTTCAAAATAGTCTTCCATTTCATTAATCAAATCCATTATACTACTCATTCTTATACCCCCTCTTATATCAATTAGGATTTTGATCCCTTATATTTTTTATTTAAATAGTTAGCTGTTTCCTGTGGAACCATCTTACTTATATCACCACCATACATAGCAACTTCTTTTACAATACTAGCACTTAGAAAAGAATATTCTACTCTGGTTATTAAACAAATCGTCTCTATATTATTGTCAAGACTATAATTAGTCTGTGCAATTTGCAATTCATACTCGAAATCAGAAACAGCTCTAAATCCCCTAACAATAATAGTAGCATTTTTTTTCTTCAAGAAGTCAACTAATAGTCCGGAAAAACTATCAATTTCAACATTATCCATATCTTTAGTTAATTTTTTTAATAAAGCAACTCTTTCATCAATAGAAAATAAAGGTTCTTTAGCATTATTTTTCAAAACTCCTACTATGAGCTTATCTACTAATTTAGCACTTCTTTTTATTATATCTAAATGTCCGTTAGTCGCTGGGTCAAAACTTCCTGGGTATACTGCTATTCTCATTACTAGATCACTCCTCTAAATCATTATTAACTACTGCATCTTATAAAAGTAAATTTATTAGTTCTAAAAGTCTTTTCTTTGACTATATGATATATAGTTTGATCAATAAAATCAAAATTAGTATCAATAGAACTTTCACATATTATAATACCATCTTTGTCAAGTAAATCATTTTGTTCTATTAATGAAATAACTTTGCAGTAGAAACCTTCTTCATAAGGAGGATCCATAAATATCATATCAAATTTTTCGTTTTTTTCTTGTAGTCTGTTAAGGGCGTTCAGTACATCTGTTTTTATGATTATTGCCATATCACTTAGTTTTGTTTTTTCTAAATTCTGCTCAATACATTTCAATGAATCAATGCTTTTTTCAACAAACGTTGCTTTTTTAGCTCCTCTACTTAGTGCTTCAATGCCTATTGCTCCACTTCCACTGAATAAATCTAAAAAATTACAATCAAATACATCCACATTGATCATATTAAAAAGAGTTTCCTTTATTCTATCAGTAGTCGGTCTAACATCTAATCCGTTTGGTGTTACTAAATTAATTCTTCTTGCTTTTCCTGCTATTACTCTCATACGTAATCCTTTCTACTTTAATAAGAGTGTTACCTATAAGATAAAAAAAGTTACACATTATTATTTTAACTCAAAACCATTAATTGTCAATAAGTATTATTACTTAAAAAATACCAATAAACAAAAAGATGAGCACCCGCTCATCTTTCCTATATTGTAGAATTAAATTAAATATCTTTGTTATTATTGTCCCATTAAATTTTGTTCAGCTTTTTCGATCATTTTTTTAACCATATATCCACCAACTGAACCGTTTTGGTAAGATGTTAAATCACCATTATAACCTTGTTTTAAAGGTACTCCAATTTCGTTTGCTACTTCATATTTAAATTTTGATAAAGCTTCTCTTGCTTCTGGTACTACGTTCTTAGCCATTACTAGACCCTCCAATTCTTACAATGTTATTTTTGTTAACGCCTCTTCGAAGAGTTGTTTAATTAGGTTACGATATTATTATGTGTATATTTAATAATAATACACTAGTAAATATTGTTTGTAATCCTAATCTTTTCTAGTAATTATAGTAATATCTTCTCATATATGTTAAAAATTGGTTTACATTTATAATGAAATCTGATTTATCCTTTTATCAAAATATTTTTTTATTTTTTTATTAAGATATTTATATTCTTCTTGGAATAATTTTTCTTTTTCCAATATATCTTTTGCTAAAATATTAGCTTCTTTTAATATATCCATATCTCTGAATATATCTCCAATATTAAATTCTGGAAGTCCATGCTGCTTAAATCCAAATATATCTCCAGGACCTCTTAATTTCAGGTCATATTCTGATATGATGAAGCCGTCTGTGTACTTACACATTATTTCCATTCTTTTTTTAGTTATATTGTTTTTAGAATCAGTAATCAAAACACAATACGACTGATGTTTTCCTCTTCCTACTCTTCCTCTTAATTGGTGTAACCCTGCAAGTCCGAACCTCTCAGCATTTTCAATAATCATAAGCGTTGCATTAGGTACGTTCACACCGACTTCAATGACAGTTGTAGAAACAAGTATATCTATTTCATTATTGCTGAATCTTTCCATTATACTGTTTTTATCTTTTGCTTTCATTTTTCCATGTATATATTCTACTTTTATTTTATTACTAATCTTTTCTCTAATTTTTTCGGTATATGAAATAACCGATTCAAGTTCCAATGTTTCAGATTCTTCGACCATAGGACATATGATATACACTTGTCTACCACTATTAATTTGCGCTTCTATGAAAGAATATATACGTTCTCTATAAGATGTATTTACTGTATAAGTTTCTATCTTTTGCCTTCCTGGTGGCATTTCATCTATAATCGATACATCCATATCACCATAGACTATTAGTGCAAGAGTTCTTGGAATTGGTGTTGCACTCATTACTAGTATATGTGGAGAATTCCCTTTATTGGATAGATTCTCTCTCTGCTTAACTCCAAATCTATGTTGTTCATCTGTTATTGCAAGAGCTAGATTCTTGAATTCAACTTTTTCTTGAATAACAGCATGAGTTCCTATTAGTATGTTGATTTCACCATTTTTCAATTTTTCATATGTCTCTTCTTTTTGCTTTTTGGTCATGGAACCAACTAACAATTCAACATTTATCCCTAATGGATTAAGTATTTTAGTTACTGACTCAAAATGTTGTTTGGCCAAAACTTCAGTTGGCGCCATCATACAAGCTTGATAATCGTTATCGGAAACTATTGTGAGTGCTAATGCAGCAATAATTGTTTTACCAGAACCAACATCACCTTGTACAACTCTATTCATGGTTTTACTTGACTGTAGATCATTTTTAATCTCATCCCATACTTTTAACTGAGCATTGGTCAACTTATAAGGTAATGAATCAAGTAATTTTTTCTCGTTGGTTGATTTATCAATATTATAATTATTGGGTATATCAGTAGAATGCTCTTTTATTAAATTAAGTCCTAGAGCAAATAATAGGAATTCATCAAATACAAGTCTTTTTCTTGCTACTTCCATAGATTCATTATTATCAGGATTATGAATTTGGTTAATAGCATAATTATATTCAGCTAAATTATAAGAATTTCTAATGTCATCAGGTAAAAAATCCTTTAATTGATCTTTTGTATAATTCAAAGATTGTTGTATAATACTCGTCATAAAATTCATTGATACATCTTTTATCAATGGATAAATTGGTTTCAGACGATTTATTCTCATTTTATAATTATTGACATCTATTATTTCAGGAGAAACTATTTGGATTATATTATATTTATACTGGACTTTACCTTTTAAAACATATCTATTCCCTATTTTCAATTTGTTTTTTAGATAAGGTTGAGAAAAAAAGATAGCAAAAATTTCACCTGTGTCATCCCTGATTTTAGTCTTTGTTATCACAATATTTCTTTTTCTTATATTTTGGGCATTCAAACATATTATACCTTCAATAACATTGACTTCATTCATTTTTATATCTGATATTTTATTTACAGGCATATTTTTTTCATAATCCCTTGGATAATAATTTAATAGATTATCAATAGTCTTTATTCCCATTTTTTCTAATGTATTACTTTTTTTATCTCCTACGCCTTTTAGTACTGTAACAGGCAAATTAGTATTCATAAAAGTCACCCTTTATTTTTCTTGGTAAATTAAAAGCTAAAGAATCTTATTCTTTAGCCAACATAATAAATGTAAAATATTGTGATATAGTCTATTCAACTGATAAGATATAGTAATATAATGGTTGACCACCGTAATGGACTTCTACATCACAGTCTTCAAATTTATCTTCTATATACTTACCAAAATCATCTGCAACATTCTCTTCAACATCTCTACCATAATAAACAATAACCAATTCACTATCGTCTTTGACCAGTTGTTCAACTAATTCTTTAGCTGCAACATCTAATTCTTTTTCAACAGTTAGAATTTTGTCATTACCTATTCCTAAAATATCTCCCTCTTTTATCTGTTTCTCATCTATACTTGTATCCCTCACAGCAAATGTAAGCTGACCAGTTGATACATAAGACATTGAATCTTCCATATTCTTAATATTATCTTCAACATCGCTTTCATGTTCATAGCTAATCATAGCTGAGATACCTTGAGGTATTGATTTTGAAGGAATTACTACTACTTTCTTGTCTTCACATAATTCACTTGCTTGTTTAGCTGCTAATATGATATTTTTATTATTAGGAAGAACAAACACATTATCTGCATTAACTTGATTAATAGCATTAAGTACATCTTCTGTACTAGGGTTCATCGTTTGTCCACCTTGAATAATATAATCTACACCTAAACTTTTAAATATATCTTTTAATCCATCACCAATGGAAACAGCTACAAAACCTACTTGCTTTCTTTCTATTGGTTGTTCTTGTTGTGTACGTTTAATATCATCACTAACATTACTATCTTGTTGAGATACAACTTTTGATGTATGCTGTTGTCTCATATTATCTATTTTAAGATTTACTAATTCTCCTAACTCTAAAGCTTTCTGAATCGCTAATCCAGGATCATTAGTATGTACATGAGTTTTAATAATATCATCGTAACCAGCAACAACTATGGAATCACCAATAGTCTCTAAATAATTTCTGAAAACCAAACTATCCTCTTCAGTAGTTTCTGGATCATTAACATTAATAATAAATTCTGTACAATAACCAAATTTAATATCTTCCGTTGAAATTTTAGCTAAATTAGAGCTATCTACTTCATCTGTTGAATCAATAAAAGATGAAACTACATCAAAGTCTAACTCTTCGCCAGCTATAAGTGACTTATATGCGCCTTCGAAAATAAATAAAAGTCCTTGACCACCTGCATCAACAACTCCTGCCTGTTTTAATACATCTAACATATCTGGAGTTTTTTGAAGAACTTCTTTTGCATAATCAATACTCTCTCTTATGACAAACTCAATATCATTAGAGTCAATAGCCAGCATAGCTGCTCTTTCTGCCGTTTCTCTCGCAACAGTTAATATAGTTCCCTCTTTTGGTTTCATAACTGCTCTATAGGCCGTTTCAACGCCTTTTTGAAAGGATTTAGCAAGTATTAGTGTATCAATTTTATCATGTTCCGCTATAACTTTTGCGAAACCTCTCAATAATTGTGATAAGATAACACCAGAGTTTCCTCTTGCTCCTCTTAATGAGCCTGATGAAATTGCTTTAGCTACCACTTTCATATCATTACAATCAGTATTATTCACTTCTTTAGCCGCTGATAATATTGTTAAAGACATGTTTGTACCGGTATCTCCATCTGGAACTGGAAAAACATTTAATTTATCTACATAAGCTTTTTGAGATTCTAAATATTTAGCTCCAGAAACAAACATTTTCTTTAAAGTACTTGGATCAATATATTCTATAGCCACAACTTTTCCTCCTTAATTATGATACTTCTATAAGGCTAATCAACTCTAACGCCTTCTACAAAGATATTAATCTTTCCTACATCCATTCCTGTAAATTTCTCTATTTTATATTTGACAGTACTAATTAAATTATCTGCAACTGCTCTGATATTAATTCCATATTCAATAATCACATGAAAATCTATTGTAATAACATTATTTAAGATATCTACTTTTATACCTTTTGTTAAACTCTCTCTCTTAAGCAATCTAACAAATCCATTAGTAACATTTATTGTAGCCATACCAACAATACCATAGCATTCTATAGCTGTTAGTCCTGCAACTTTAGCTACTACTTCATTATCAATTGTTATATCACCGATATTCGTTCCAAATCTTCCAGTCATAATAACGAACCTCCTTTTGTGGTATTTATTTTTTCATCCCTTATTAATTATCACAAAGTACTTCTATAGTTATAACAACTATTAGGTATTCTTTTATAATATCATTATATTAAATAGTACATTTTATCATTAAGCATTATACCATTTTTTTCACTGATTTTACAATAATATTTTCTTTTCTTTAAATAATTATAATCTAATGCTTGCATTATGTCCACTTTTTTGTTAAAATTGTTTTGTTGTAAACATGTACGTATATTAAGGAGGTGCAAGTATGGCTAAGTGTGATATTTGTGATAAAGGCGTATCTTTTGGAATTCAAGTAAGCCATTCCCATAAAAGAGCTAATAAAATGTGGAAACCTAATATTAGAAGAGTTAGAGCAATTGTTAATGGTCAACCTAAAAGAATTAATGTTTGTTCTAAGTGTTTAAAATCAGGTGCGGTAGAACGTGCATAAAACAATCCCCATAAGGGGATTATTTTTTTTATTAAATAATTGCAGTATCAGTTCTAACATTTTAATAACCAAATACCTATACATAAACTAGTAAGTGAAAGAATGACACCTACAGCTCCTTTAGGTAGTATAGAAATTAATAGCATTCCTATGGATATAGATACTAATATGACTCCTATAAGCTTAGTTCGAAAGCACATTACTTTCACCATACATTAATTATTATTACATTATATGTTTAATATACCTGTTTGATAACCAATACCGTACTTATCTTTAAGAAATCTGATATCCGCTAATAATCATTAGTATGTTAATCCCTTGAACGAATAACTATCAAAATACCTTCCTTAATACATATTTTGGCTTGTTTCTCCGTAAATTCATTGCTAACACCTATTGAAATCCCTTTCTTCATAGTATAGCCGAATAATGGGTATTTTAATCCAGCGGTTGTGATTCCAGACACTTCATTAGTTAAAGGTATTAAAGATATGTATTTGTAATCACTTCTTTCAAAAGAAGTAGTTACATCGATTAGGGTAATGATATTATTCTTATTTATGATTCTACATTTAACATTTTTCTCTAAAGGAATCATCAGTATATGAATGTTCGCAAGAGTATGATCCATTCTGCTACCTATTCCTCCAAATATATCAATATGGGTACTTCCCATATCAATTGCTTTCATTATAGCTAAATGAGTGTCTGTTTCATCTTTTTCAGCAATAAAGTTGTCTATTAGAATTTTGGGATCATGTGTTAAGGTGTCAATAATTTTTGGGTCTATAGAATCAAAATCTCCAACTACTAGATTAGGCTTCAAATTAATATTATACATATACTGAGCCCCTTTATCCACACCTATTATATAATCGTATCTATTACAATCTGTAAATTTCTTTAGGAAATCTAAATCTATAGTTCCTCCTGTGACAATTAATGTTTTCATATCTATTTTTCACAAACCTCTCTAAAGGCTTTAATTGTATTATTTATATCTTCTGATTTATAGATTGCTGAACCTGCTACAATAACATCTGCTCCCGCATTAACAACTTTTTTTACATTATCCAGTGAAATGCCTCCATCAACTTCAATTTCACAATTAAGTCCTCTACCACAAATAACATCTTTTATTGCACTTATCTTATGCAATGAGGAATCAATGAATTTTTGTCCTCCGAAACCAGGATTTACAGACATTACTAATACCATATCAAGTTCATCTATAACATATTCCAGAACACTATTAGGTGTTGCAGGGTTTAATGCTACCGCTGCTTTTAGTCCATAATTTTTAATCAATGAAACAGTACTATGGAGATGTTTACATGCTTCTGCATGAACTGTAATAATATCCGCTCCTGCATCTTTGAATTCTTTTATATATCTACTTGGTTCTTCAATCATAAGGTGAACATCGAATATCTTATCAGTAGACTCTCTTATACTTTTGATTATAGGTGTACCAAATGAAATATTAGGTACAAATGAGCCATCCATGACATCTATGTGAACATAATCACAACCTGCTTCATCAATCTTTTTAATTTCATTACCTAAATCCGCAAAATCAGCTGCTAAAATTGAAGGTGCTATTTTAATCATTTTACCATCTCCTAATATCTTTTAATTCATTGTATAGTAATTTGTAACTTTCATATCTTGATTTGCTTATTTCACCATTTTCTATTGCATCCTTTACTGCGCAATTAGGTTCACTTATATGATTACAACCATAAAATTTACATTTATCTTCATATCTTTTAAATTCTATAAAATAGTTTTTAAGGTCATCTTTTTCAATTTCATTAATATATAATGAGCTAAAACCAGGTGTATCAACAACATAACTGTCCTTGTCAAAAGCTAATAGTGTTGCATGTCTTGTGGTATGTTTACCTCTTTTTATCTTTTCACTGACTTCTCCAGTTTCAAGCTCTTCAACAGATTGAATCAGGTTAAGTATAGAAGATTTTCCTACACCTGAAGGTCCTGCAAACACAGTTGTTTTATCATATAATATATCTCTTAGAGGCGATATGCCTATATCTTTTACTGCACTTGTTAGAAGCACATTATATCCTGTATCTTTATATATTTGTTTTATATCTTCTAATTCTTCATCTTTTATCGTATCTACTTTATTAAAACATATAACTACATCAATACTCTCTTTTTCAGCCATTATTAAAAATTTATCCAATAAATTAAAGTTCGGCTTAGGATTTTCTACTGCAAAAACTATTACAACTTGGTCTATATTCGCAACTGTTGGCCTTACCAAGCTATTCTTCCTTGGTAGAATCTCCAATATATTACCTTTCATAATCTCATTTTCAAATACGTCTATCTCTACATTATCTCCAATGAGCGGCTTAATCTTTTTATTTCTAAAGACACCTCTTGCTTTACATTCAAATATACCTTTTTCCGGTACATGTATATAGTAAAATCCAGCAATACCCTTGATGATTTTACCTATCATTAATTAGCCCCCTCTTTTTTAAAAACAAAGGGACTTTCATATTGAAAAACATCATTCAAATAAACTTTAATAGATGCTTCTCCTTCACCTGAAACGATTATTGACATAGGAAACTCCTCACTTTTTACTGTTTTATTAAATACCACATTCTCTTTTTCTTGATTAACCAGAACAACTTTAACTTGCCCTTCAGTTTGATTCACATCAAGCATATCGTTGATAATTTCTGTATGTTGGCTAAAGCTAATCTTTTTTCCCAAACTAACAACAAAATCTACAATATAATTTTCTGCAACTTCTTCACCAGGTTCAACATTTTGATTGATTACTTGGCCTTCTGGTATTGTATCATGATTTATACGTGAGACACTTCCAATCTTCAAATTACTATTTGTCAATTTATTTCTAGCTTCTTGTTCAGTATCTTTCCTTAAATTAGGTACAATCGTTTTTTTCTCTTTCTTCCCTTCACTTACAACAATAGTAACTATACCACCCTTTGGTAGATCTGTATCAGCTACAGGATATTGACTAATGACAACTCCTAAAGGTATAGAATCATGATATTGCTTCTCCATCTTTGGAGTTAAATTATTTGATATTATCCTACTCTGTGCAGTTGTAAAGTCAATATTAAGTACTTCCGGTACTTTAAAGGTTTGTACGCCCTTACTAACGGTTACCTCAACGACTTCGCCTTCTTGCAATAAGGTATTTTCTTCTGGCTCTTGTTTTATTATCTCATCCACCTCATAAGTATCATTATAAGCTGTTTCTATAATGTTAACATCTATACCATCAGGTTCCAAAATCTCTTTTGCCTCTTCCACAGTTTTTCCCTCTACCTTTGGTATTAATACTTCTTTTGGTTTCAATTTGTTTTTTATTCCATTAATAGCAAAAAATGATATTATTGATACTAAAATAATAGCGGATACTACTCCCATGAACACTACAATTTTTTCTATTTTTGGTGTTTTCTTACTAGGATTATTCTTTTTCTTGATATCTTTATCGTCCCATATTTTCTTCATATCATTATCAGACATGAAAAGGGTAGGTGAATCATCCACTATTTTAATATCAACAAAATCTTCATCTGGTGATATATTGGCTTTTTTCAAATCATCCATCAATTCATTAGCACTGGAATATCTAAATTCCATTTTCTTTAATGTTGCTTTTATAATTATAGACTCTAAGCATTTAGAAATATCGGGGTTTTTTTCTCTTGGACTTGGTAGATCTTCATTTATATGAAGTAGTGCTACTGAAACTGGACTTTCAGCTTGATAAGGTAATGTTCCTGTAGCCATTTCATACATAGTAATACCTAGAGAGTATAGATCACTTTTTTCATCACAAAATCCTCCTCTGGCTTGTTCTGGAGAAATGTAATGTACCGAACCACTAGCATTAGTAGGTGCTACGATAGTTTTATCGGTCGTAACTCTAGCAATACCAAAATCAGCTACTTTTGCTATACCATCTTTAGTTAAGATGATATTCTGTGGCTTAATATCCCTATGTATAATATGATTTTCATGTGCATGTTCTAATGCTGAAGCAATAGACGCAGAAATCTTAATTGTCTCAGCATCTGATAAAGGCGCATTACTCTTAATGTATTCTTTTAAGGTAATACCTTCTAATAATTCCATGACAATATAATATATATTTTTGTCATTTCCTACATCATATATATTTACAATATTGTGATGTGATAAACTAGCAGCAGATTGAGCCTCAACTTTGAATCGTCTAACAAACTCTTCATCAGAACAAAATTCATCTCTTAGAACTTTTATGGCCACAAATCTCTCTAATTTATTACATTTTGCTTTATAGACAATAGACATACCGCCTGAACCAATTTTCTCAATTATTTCATATCTACCACTTAAAACTACTCCTGGCTGCAACATTAAACATCACCTCATTCCCCTTTTATTAAAACAGCTGCAATATTATCAGTTCCTCCGTTATTCAGTGCTAGCTTAATCAATTCATCTAGCTTTTCATCTAGTTTTCTATTGGAACCTACTACATTAAGGATTTTATCATCTTCTAACATATTAGTTAAACCATCTGAACACATCAAAATAAATTCTTCACTGGTAATATTCAAAGTAAATATATCACATTTGACAGTCTTATCAACACCAACTGCTCTAGTAATTATATTTTTATTTGGATGGTTTCTACCTTGACATCTTGTAAGCTTGCCACATTTTATTAATTCTTCTACTAAAGAATGGTCTTCTGTTATTTGTTTAATAGTATCATTAATGAGATATAATCTACTATCACCTACATTAGCAACATATAATATATTATTTTCAATAGAACATACAATAAATGTTGTTCCCATACCGAAATAATTTTCATCAGCTAATGATTTATTATAAATTAATTCATTTATGTAATTTATGCCTTCTATAAAAGTATCAGATATATGTGTTTCACTATGAGTCTTAACATAATTCACAAATTGTTCAACAGCACACATTGACGCATATTCTCCTGCTTTATGTCCTCCCATACCATCTGCAATAATATACAAGTTAGGTAATTTTCCAATATTATCATTAGAAATAAAAAAACTATCTTGATTTATATTTCTTATTTTCCCTTTATGGGTTTTTCCTATAGCTTTCATATAACCTCCTATAGTATTACCATTATCCCTTATTTTATTTATATTTAATTACTATTTTCTTTTGTATAACTTCTTCTAAGTTGCCCGCATGCCGCATCTATATCACTACCTAATTCCCGTCTAACGGTAGTAGGTATTCTATGCTTTTCTAATATACTTTTAAATGTATTTATCGTTTCTCTGTCACTATGTTTATAGCCACTTTCTTCTACTTGATTGACAGGTATAAGATTAACATGACAAAGAATACCTTTTAATACTTTAGATAACTCTTGTGCACATTCTTTTGAATCATTTACCCCTTTAACCAAACTATACTCGAATGTAATTCTTCTCTTAGTTTCATCCACATAATTCTTGCATGTTTCTATTAAAAGCTCATAACCATAAATATTGGCAACAGGCATCATTGTTTTCCTTATTTTATTATTAGGTGCATGTAATGATATAGCTAAAGTTATTGGTATTTTTTCTTCTGCTAGCTCATTTATTTTTTCTATTATACCACAAGTAGACACTGTTATATTTCTTGCACTTATATTCATACCGTCTTCTGAATTAATAATCCTAATAAACTTAATTAGATTATCATAATTATCTAATGGTTCACCTGTACCCATAATAACAATGTTAGAAATCCTTTTACCAGTTATTCTGTTTATTTCATATATCTGACCTAACATTTCCGATGCTGCAAGATGCCTTTTTAATCCACCAATTGTCGATGCACAAAACTTACATCCCATTCTACATCCTACTTGTGAGGATATACATATGGAGTTTCCATGCTTATAAGACATTAATACACTTTCAACAACTTGATGATCGTATAATTCAAACAAAAACTTAATAGTTCCGTCTTGTGATTCTAATCGTCTAACTTCATTTAACCTTATTATGTCACAGTCTTTTGCTAATCTATCTTGTAAAGCCTTAGATATATTAGTCATATCAACAAAAGATACAACTCTCTTTTCATGTAACCATTTATATATCTGTTTGGCTCTAAATTTCTTTTCGCCAATACTCTCTAAATATTTAATCAACTCATCTATATTCATAGATAATATATCAATTTTGTTGTTCATTACTATTCCTTCCATAATCTATTTAGCTATTCTTCTAAGTTTAGCAATAAAGAATCCATCTGTATCATATTGCCCTGGCAATAATTGAATATACCCTTTTGTATCACTACCGATTCTATCTGGTAGAATATCATTAAAATCAACCAATTCAAAAGGGAAATTATCAATGAACCATCTAACATTTTGTATATTTTCTTCTGGATTAACTGTACATGTACTGAACATTAGTATACCACCTATTTTTACATATTTGTATACCACTTTCAATATATTTCTTTGTATTTCAATCAATTGTTCAATATCTTTTTTTTCAATGTTATATTTAATATCTGGTTTTTTACTTATGATTCCAAGTCCTGAACAAGGAACATCTGCTACCACTATGTCAGCTTTTTCTATTAGTGATTTATCAGTCTCTAATGCATTATACTCTCTTATTGTAACATTATTCAACTGTAATCTTTTTACATTTTCATCTATAAGATGTAATTTCTTAGGATATATATCTCTTGAATCAACACATCCTGTATTTTTCATTAGCTCTGCGAAATGGGTAGTCTTTCCACCTGGTGCAGCACATACATCAACAACGAGACTGTTTCCTTCAGGCTGTGCTAAATGCGCTACTAACATAGAACTTTCATCTTGTACAGAGAATTTACCTTCTATGAATGGCTGTAGACTTCTAATATTATTATAATTATCTATCTTCATAGCATACTCAAGTAATTTTCCTTCTTCAACATGTACATTTTCGTCTATCAATTGATTCTGTAAATCAGTATTACTAACTTTTGTGAGATTACAGCGTATACTGGTTTTAACAGTTTTATTACTATTGATACACATTTCTTTTACCGTATCATAATCGTAATATTCTAACCATAAATCTATAATATACTCTGGAAAAGAATAAACTACAGATAAATATTTAACTGGTTCATCAATTTCATTGGGGTACTGAATATCATTCAAGTTCCTTGAAATATTTCTTAAAATTCCATTTACGAATCCAGATAGATTATTGAACTTTCTTTTTTTAGTTAATTTTACAGCTTCATTACAAACAGCAGATACTGGAACTTTATCCATATATTTTATCTGATAGACAGATAGCCTAAGAATATAAAGAATGATTTTCTTCATCTTCCTAGTTTTGGTTTTGGAAAATTTATTGATGATATAATCAATAGTGATAACGTGTTCAACTGTACCTTCCACTATTCTTGTAATGAAAGCTCTATCTTGTTTATTCATTTCATTATGGCTGAAACATCTATCTATAGCTATATTGGTATAAGCTTTATCGTTAAATATATCAGTTAAAATGTTTAATGAAACATTTCTAGCGTTAATTTTATTTGTTGTATTATTAACCTTTGTCATTTCTACCCCCGGTAACTAATTGATTAGTCGTTTCTTCTGCCAGCTATCAATAGTAATCTAAGTAAACTAGATATGGATGCTGCAGCGGCTGCCACATAAGTAAGTGCAGCGGCAGATAAAACTTTTTTTGCAGGAACAATCTCTTCATAAGAAAGATACGCATTGGATTCTAGAATCCCTATTGCCCTACTAGAAGCATTAAATTCAACTGGTAGAGTTACCAATTGAAATAGTACTACAGCAGAAAATAATATAATCCCTAATTTAAGGAAAAACGCACTTGCAATCAACCCAAGTATAATAATAGGCATAGCAAGTTTAGAGGATATATTTACAATAGGATATATTGCATGTCTTACTTTTAAAAACGTATATCCCGTATTATGTTGAATTGCATGACCACATTCATGTGCTGCAACTCCAACTGCTGCTATTGATTGACTATTATAAACTGAATCAGATAATTTCAGAACTTTTTTCCTAGGGTCATAATGATCTGTTAAATTACCTCTAACATGTTCTACCCTAACATCATAGATGCCCGATCTTCTTAAAATCATCTCTGCAATATCTTTACCTGTATAACCTCTGCTATTTCTATATCCTGAATACTTCTTGAATGTTGAAGATACTTTTGATTGAGCATACAGCGATAATAACATAGCAGGTATTAATATTATGAAAGTTGGGTCATAAAAAAGACCATATGCTCCGATTCCCCTCATGTTGTCATCTCCTTCCGAGAAGTTCACCACATTCTAGTTTATAACCTCTTAAGAATGCATCTGCTGTCATTCTTTTCTTGCCTTGTAATTGAACTTCATTAATCAATAGACTGCTGTCTTTACATTTAACAACAAATCCACTTTTTGATATATCCACTATCTCTCCAGATTTTCCCTTATAATTATCTTCTATAACTGTAGCTTTCCAGATTTTAAGTATTTTATTACCTAGATAAGTATAAGCACTTGGCCATGGATTAAGACCTCTTATCAATAACTCAATTTTCTTAGCATCATATTCCCAATTGATGTTACCCATACTTTTTTCAAGCATAGGAGCGTATGTTGATTCTTCTGAATCTTGTTTTTCCCTGGTGATAGTATTATTTTGCACTTCTTTTAGTGTTTTAATCAATAATTTTGCTCCAACTTGAGATAATTTATCATGTAAGGAACCACCAGTATCATCGTCTTCTATCTTAACGGCTTCTTTCAACAACATATCTCCTGTATCAATTCCACTTGCCATATACATAGTGGTGATACCAGTCTCGGTTTCTCCATTAATCAGTGACCATTGAATTGGTCCTGCTCCTCTATATTTTGGTAATAAGGAGGCATGAACATTAATACATCCGTATTTAGGTAAATTAAGTATACGTTTATTCAATATCTTACCGAAAGCTATAACAACTATAACATCTGGTTTAATGTTCTCCATAGCCTCAACAAAATCCTCTTCGCTTAATTTTTGAGGTTGAAATACTTGTATATCATTACTGATGGCTACTTCTTTAACAGGTGTAAATAAAACTTTATTGCCTCTACCTTTTGGTTTGTCAGGCTTGGTTACGACTGCTACTACTTCATGTTCAGAATCAATCAACTCCTGTAAAGTTGGTACTGAAAAATCAGGAGTTCCCATAAATACTACTTTCACATTCTCACCCTCTTTAATCTTCCACTATTTTTTCAGCTATATCAATAAATAATTGTCCGTCTAGATGGTCAGTTTCATGACACAAAGCTATAGCCAGTAGTTCTGTACCTTCAATAGTATATCTCTCTCCATCTAAATTGGTAGCTTCTGCTTTAACATATTCAGGTCTTTTGACTATGCCTGATTTTCCTGGTACACTCAAACATGCTTCTGGATTGATTTGTTCCCCTTTGGTTTCAACAATCTTAGGGTTAATGAGTACAAGTGGACCATCACCCACATCAATCACTACAATCCTTTTCAACATACCTACTTGAGGTGCAGCTAGGCCACATCCATTAGCACTTTTCATAGTTTCTATCATATCTTCTGTCAAGACTTTTATATTTTTAGTGATCTCTTTCACTTCTCTAGCTTTCTTTCTTAAAATATCGTCGCCTACAGTTCTTATTTGTCTTAAAGCCATTAAAAAACACTCCTTTTTTCGATTTATATTTATACTTTTATGAAATGGCGTAAATTATATTAATATGACATTAATGGGTTAATATCAATATGTATTGATATATCATTGTATTTATTGCTCAATCTTATCATATATCTGTTTATGAATTGCATCAACTCCTCATATTTGTTGCCTCGTAACAAAATAACTCTTCTATAATTGTTTTTTATCTTAGATATATTAGCCGGTGAAGGACCAATAACTTCTAGCCCAAGCCTTGGAGAAACTAAACATATGTCATTTTTCAGTTCAAATGACCTTTTTATCAATTCCTTTTCATTTGTAGATTGAATCAACAGCACAAGCAAATTGGAAAAAGGTGGATAATTCATCACTTGTCTATATTTGATTTCAGCTTCATAGAAACTTTTATAATCCTGGTCTTTTGAAGTAGTTATACTATAATGGTCCGGTGTATAGGACTGTATTATAGCTGTCCCTTCCAGAATGCTTCTTCCTGCTCTCCCAGTCACTTGAGTCAATAATTGGAATGTCCTTTCAGAAGCTCTGAAATCACTCATATAGAGGGATAAATCAGCTGCTAATACTCCAACTAGTGTTACATTAGGAAAATCATGTCCCTTAGCAACCATTTGAGTACCTATTAGTATGTCTGCATCACCGTTTCGAAATTTTCCTAATATGGAATCGTAACTGTTCTTTTTAGAAGTTGTATCCAAATCCATTCTAAGTACTCTTGAACAGGGAAACTCTTTTTTCACATATGTCTCCACTTTTTCAGTACCTATTCCGAATTGCTTGATATACTTGGAATTACATGAAGGGCATTTATCCACCATATTTATCGCACTACCACAATAATGACATATAAGTTTATCATCATATGCATGGTATGTATAGGGTATATCACAATTTTTACATTTTACTACATATCCACATTGTCTGCATGATACAAATCTTGAATAACCTCGTCTATTAAGAAACAGAATTATTTGTTCTTTCTTGAAAAGCTTATTTTGTATCTCGTTTCTTAATGTGTCACTAAATATTGATTTATTACCATTAGACAGTTCTTCTCTCATATCTACGATTTCAACATTTAATTTCTTGGTCGCAGCAGCTTTATGTTTTAATTCTAGTAATGTATATTTACCTTTCCTAGCTAAATAGTATGTCTCTAAAGAAGGTGTCGCTGAACCTAGTACCACAGTTGCTCCAGTCATTTCTCCTCTTTTTATCGCTACTTCTCTAGCATGATATTTAGGTGAAATTTCAGATTTATAACTCATTTCATGTTCTTCATCAATGATTATGATTCCTAAGTTTCTAAATGGAGTGAAAACTGCTGATCTCGGTCCTATCATAATAGATATGTCTCCATCTCTTGCCCTTCTCCATCCATCATATTTTTCACCAGTAGATAATTTACTATGCATCACACCAACTTTATTTCCAAATCTGGATATAAAATTTCTTACTGTTTGAGGCGTCAAAGCAATCTCAGGTATTAAAACTATAGCTTGCTGACCTTTCTCTATCACTTTTTTGATTATCTGCATATATACTTCTGTTTTCCCACTACCAGTGATTCCATGAACCAAAAAAACATGACTATCATTATCAAGATTATCTGATATTACATCTATTGCCTTTTGCTGTTCTTCATTAGGCATTTTATTTATAGTTCTTTTAAACTCATCAACTTTATAAGGTTCCCTATATATATGTTCTAAATTTACAGTTATAATTCCTTTTTTCTCCAGATTAGTCAGAACAGATGTAGTTATATTAGCTTTTCTAATTATAGTATTTTGTCTACACCTCTCATTATTAATCAGATATTTTCCAGCTCTTGATAACGCTTTAAAATTCTTGTCATCCCATATCTTAATATATGATTCCAATTCTCTTACGTTTACATTTCTAACAATTTCTTTTTGGGTCTTGTCGTTTACTTTTTTACTAATGGGAATTAATGTTCTAAGAGCTGATATTATTGTGCAAGCATATCTTTCTTTCATCCATACAGCTAATTTAATCAAATGAGCTTCTATAGACACATTAATTGCATCTATACTGATTATATCTTTAATTTTATCTATATCAAAATTGGGTTTATCAGTAAACCCTACAACATATCCATTTATGTTTTTATTTCCTTTTCCAAAAGGTATATTGACAACTGTCCCAACTGTTATTTCATTAGTTAATTCATCAGGTACACGATACTGAAATACTTTATCCAACTTCGAATGAGATATATCAACAATAATATCTGCATAATTTTTCATATAATCTTCCTTTTATGTAAAACTCGTATAAACTCAACACTCTACATACCATTATTTTCTTATTATAACACATGAAAAGCCATATCACAATGTAATAGACTGATACATTATATCAAATGCTTAGCCATAAATAAATATGAAATAATTTTCAATCCGGTATTGTTAAAGAAAATGTACTCGTGTATAATCAATGTAAAATTATAAAAATAACACCGAAGCAAAAGGCAATGAATATTACTTAATATAATACAAGAGGTGGCATAAATGGAACTATTATCAAAACAACTTGACCAGTTAATAATATATAATAAAATATTAGATGATCCTATTGTTGAAGTTGTTTACAATCTACTAGATTCAATAACTAAACAAGAAAGTAATGATATCTCCAAGAAATTATTTATAGAAATACATAGATTGTTAATTGTAAAAGCTGAAAATGAAGGACTTACCGGCAATTTATGGAAGCATCATCTATCAAAGATCATTCTTCTAGATGAAAACCCATTTACTTTATCTAGCGAACTATATGGAAATTCCATAGGAAAAAGCATATATGAAATTGCAACTCATGATTTGAAAATCCTAAAGAACATCTACAACATTGATTGGGCTGAATTAGCAACTAAACTTGATATTGATTACTTGAATAGTATAAAAGATTATCAACCTACAATTAATTCTAATTTTCTTGATTCTACTAGTATAATCATATTTCTTGACAATATGGATATTGACCATGTGACAAAAAATATATCGGATTTTCATTATAATAATGGCTGTGGAATCTTCATTACCCATAATTCATTCAGATGGGATAATAGAATACTTCCTATCTTGAATCCTGACCCTATCAGCTTTAGTGATTTATATGGATTTGAACTTCAGAGAAAAACACTTATCAAAAATACAAAAGCATTCTTACAAGGTAAAAAAGCCAACAATATTCTTTTAGTTGGTCATAGAGGAACAGGAAAATCCTCATCCGTAAAAGCTTTAGTTAATGAATATCATAGCGAAGGGCTACGGATAGTAGAAATCAATAAACACCAATTATCTGATTATCATTTAATCATAAAAGCACTAAAAAACAGGAAACATAAATTTATCATATTTATGGATGATCTTTCTTTTGAAGATTTTGAAGTCGAGTATAAGAATATGAAAGCAATCATTGAAGGCGGAGTTGAAGTTAGACCTGATAATGTTCTAATATATGCAACTTCCAACAGAAGACACCTAATAAAAGAAACATGGAAAGATCGTGAAGGTGGAGACGTTCATGCTATGGACTCCATTGAAGAAAAGTTATCTCTATCAGACAGATTTGGAATTACCATTACTTATAATGCTCCAAATCAAGATAAATATCTTGAAATAGTTAAAGGAATGGCTTCAAAACATAATATTGATATTCCTTGGGAAGAATTAAGGCAAAAAGCAATAAAGTGGGAATTATGGCATAATGGACGTTCTGGAAGATCGGCTCAGCAATTTATAACATCACTGCTAGGTGAAATTTGAAAACAAAAAAAGGGGTATCCCCCTTTTTCTAATCTTCAATATCTTCATCAATATCATGTGAAACTATATCGATTTTACCTTCATATAATTCATTTACTGCATTTGATAGTGGTTTAGTAAAATTCTTGCTGGAAAGTATTTCATCTCCCCCAATAATTTCTCTAGCTCTTTTTGCTGAAGCAATAACAATTGAATATCTGCTCTTTAGCTTCTCTTCGTCACTGCCCATTCTATCATTTATTGTTGTCATTAAATCTGTATAAGATGGATGTAACATCTAAATCTCTCCTTTCAAATACTCTTTAAATTCGCCTTTTAATCGTTCTCTTAATTCATTATTTCTCTTAGCATTTTTATGTTCAGCATTAATTATTGAATTAATGTCTTCTGCACATGTTTGTAAATCATCGTTAATGACAATATAGTCATATTTATTCATGACTTCAGCTTCTTCATAAGCTCTTTTAAGCCTTTTATCAATAACTTCTATACTTTCTGTACCTCTATTTTGTAACCTTGCTTTTAATTCCTTTACAGTAGGTGCAGTAATAAAAATCAACACTGCATCTTCATATTGCTGTTTGACATCAAGTGCTCCTTGCATCTCAATTTCTAATATTACATTTTTGCCTTGTTCAAGGCTGTGTTCTACAAATTTTCTAGGAGTACCATAATAGTTATCACAATATGATGCCCATTCGATTAATTCATTATTCTCAATCATTCTCTCAAATTCTTTTTTACTATCAAAGAAATATTCTCTTCCATGCTCTTCATACTCTCTAGGAGATCTGGTTGTTGAAGATATAGAAAGAATATAATCACCTTTGGTGAGAAGTTCTTTGACTACAGAACCTTTACCAGCACCAGAAAAACCTGATATAATTATGAGTATGCCCTTTTTATTCATCTAATCACCTTTAATTTATGTTTTTTTAAGTTCATTATCTATTGCTAAAAATAATATCCTCTAGTATAACAGAAATTCTTCAATTAATAGAAATATTCTCTTCTGTTATGTCTTGAATATCTTTAGATAATCTTTGTCCTACTGTTTCGGGCAAAATCGCTGATAGAATAACATGCCCACTATCCATTATAATCACTGCTCTTGTTTTTCGACCATATGTTGCATCAATCAGTTTTTTGTCATCTCTTCCATTTTGTATAACTCTTTTTATCGGTGCTGATTCAGGGCTTATGATAGCAATTATTCTATTTGCAGATATAATATTTCCGAAACCAATATTAACCATTTGAATCATATGCTAATCTCCCTTATTACTATATTTATTCAATATTTTGTATTTGTTCACGAATTTTTTCTATCTCAGTTTTAAGCTCTAATCCATTGGTAGAAATTTCAATATCACTGGATTTTGATAATATGGTATTAGATTCTCTATTCATTTCTTGTAAAAGGAAATCTAATTTTCTGCCTATAGGTATTTCTTTATTCAAAGTCCTTCTCATGTGTTCAACATGACTTTCTAACCTTACAATTTCTTCATCTACACAGCATTTATCTGCATATATGGCTACTTCTACAGCTAATCTAGCTTCATCAATAGTACTGTTCAGTAAATCATTTATTCTATTTTCTAATTTTTCTTTATACTCTTCTATAACATAAGGAGCTCTAGTTTTAATGTTTTTAACTAACTTATTTATATTATCCAGTTTCTTGATAATATCACTCTTCAATAATTCACCCTCAGTTATTCTAGTGGATATAAGTTTTTCTATAGCTGTATTCAATGCATTCTCTAGTATATCCCATAATAATTCTTCATTGATCTCTTGTTCTTCGATTGTAATAACTTCTGGGTATCTGGTAATATTAGAAACTTTTATGTCATTTTCCAATTGGAATTTTTTACTGATTACATCAAAATATTTAAGATATTGTTCAATCAGGTCTTCATTGATCTTAATACATTCGTTTCCTTCAGAATTGTCTTCATATGAAACAAAGATATCGACTTTACCTCTAGATATTTTTTTCTTAACGAAATTTCTGATATCATTTTCTAAAAAACTAATTTTTTTTGGCATCCTGATGTTAATATCACAATATCTATGATTAACAGATTTTATCTCAACTGTCATTTTTCTATCATTAGATACGTTTTCACCCCTACCAAAGCCTGTCATGCTTTTTACCACTATAATCACTCATTTCTCAAATATGAATATATTAATAAAAATATTCCATATTTATTGGTATTATCCTTATGGTATTATACCTTACTATAAATGTCTAGTCAACAAAAGTAATAAAAAAACATTACCACTCTAATCGAAAAAACAACTAGGTGGCAATATGTTTTATTATATATTTTTACTTGTATTGGCTTTCATGTTTTTCAAAGAAATCTATACGAGGTTCCAAAAACTTGATTTTATGATTGACATAATCGTCAATTAGAGAATATATTGTCTCAAAAATATAATCCCAGTTCCAGATTTTTTCATCTAGATTAAGATATTCTCTAACCATCTTACAGCTATCTGGGGCTATCGGATGGATTAATGTTATAGCAGTACGAACACCATGAAAAGCATTGACCAATACTTGTTTCCTTAGTTCATCATCTTCGTTTGCTTCAGCTTTTTTCATATTGTTGACCCAATATTTATTTAATTTTCTAATATAATCATCCAATACATATATGATTCTATGGAAATCATGATTGTACATATGTTTTTCGTAATTCAATACTGCTTGCTTAGCATCTTCCAATATTTTTTCGTCGATATCACCTTCAGGTATCTTTGAGTCAAAATATTTTTGTGATGTATAGAAACAAGATCTTATCAGCCTGTTGAATACGTTAGTAAGCAAGTTACCATCTTTCAAAACAGTATCTGGACCTTGTCTATCTTCTTCTTTCATAAACACTTGAGGTGTGAAGCTTACACTTTTCTTCGCTAGTCCAAGACTTAGAAAATGCATTCTCAATTGTTCTGCAGTATAATGGCTCAATAATTCTTCTGCCATAGGAGGTTTGATATCACTGCTGCTACTTGCTTTTTTGTCCATAAATAAAACATGGTTATTAGGTATTAAATGAGGAAGATTGATATTTTCCCAATCAAGTGATTCTTCATCATTGATATTACGTAATGCTAAGAACATACCCATTTCCGCTATACCATAGAAGTATATATTATCTTCTCCAATGAACTGGTATACCTTGGAATCTTTTGATTGCCACCAATCTTTCCACTCATCTTTATCCTTACCGATCGATTCTAAATAAGCTTTAGTAAACGAGATAGGTGCCCATAGAGATTCTGGCCATACCCAAAATGTGAGATCTTCTAATTCTTCCTTATCTGGAACATCAATCCCCCATTCAACATTGCCTGATAATCTAAATGGCACTAATGTCTTTCCTGTCCTAAATCTTATACCTAATTTATCAAATACTTTTCTTGCTTCATCTCTGTCATCTAAATTATCAAATACGAAAGTTATAGAAGGTTTTTTCGGCTCATCTATTATGGAATGCTTAGGAAGTTTCTCTTGTACATCGGATAGATTATCCTCCAATTGCTTTCTCTTCACATATATAATAGGTGGTTTCAAGAATTCTTCTATTGTGTTTAATAAAAACTTTCTGGAATTAGATTTTTCCTTTAGATATTTATTTCTATCTTTTAAAATATCATTATATTCTTCTAATTTAAAATACCAATTCTTAACATCCCTAAGTTCCGGTGTCTTTCCTGATAATGTGCTTTTGGGGTCTATTAATTCGTTAGGCATATACATATGTCCCATAGAACATTCATCCGCATATGCTTTATCTGAATTACATCCTTCGATTGGGCACTTACCTATTACTTGTCTACCATTAAGTAATACTTTTTTTTCTGGGTCATAGAATTGTGGTGAAGATAATTGGGTAAGATATCCATTTTCATATAATTTATTAAATATATCAATTGAAACTTCTTCATGAATCTCTGATGCTCTGTCAAGTCCAGAAGCTGCATACAAATTGAGACTCATCTCATATTTTTCTAATACTTCTTTCTGCTTATCATGATTTGACCTAACATAGTCTTCTAGAGAGCCATCAAATTTATTTTCATCAACAAGTTTTTTATAATTAGCTAATATAGGTGAACCATAACAGTCTGTTCCAGATACGAATATAACATTTTCTTTACCAATCCTATCTCTTAAAAATCTAGCATAAGTATCAGCATGAACAAATACTCCGCCAACATGACCGAAATGTAATTCTTTATTACCATAAGGCATCCCTGCTGTTATAACAGCTTTTTTAGGAAACTCTGGTCTTCTTCTTCTATTGTCTTTCATAAGCAAACTCCTTTTAATAAATTTTTATTGTACTTATTATCTAGGATTATTTCCAGATAGGATTCATGGAAAAAAGCTCATAAAAAAACACCTCCTACAAGTATTTGTAGGGGCGATTTATATCGCGGTACCACCCTATTTTTATTAATATGTCACCATACTAATCTCATCAAGTACTAATAATACTTTAGTTCTGTAACGTGAACAAACGTCATAGCATCACCTATTATCGTATTTACTCAATTATGTATTCTAATCCGAACACACCTATTTTTATCATGATAATAAGATCCGTATGCAGCTTAGAGGCTTGTTTCATCAAATATCCACTATTCCTTTTCACCTTCTGGAACTCTCTGTAAGTTTCTAATTCAACTACTCTTCTCTTCATTGCTTTTATTTTCTAAAAGTATATTAAAAGATGTATGTTTTGTCAAGGGGTATTTACGTATTATAACTAAAAAATTATGCCCCATAAAGAATTTCTATGAGAAATAGAAAGTAGGACTATCTATTTAAAAAATAATAAAGCTGTATTATAATACATTTTCATGGATATAAACTTCTATTACAATCATTATCGTAAAGAGATTTTTTTAAAAAATGTATTATAAACAGCTTTTATAAATTATCTTTTGCCTAATTCTTTATATTCACTAGGCTCTGTTATGTTCTTATATGCAGGTCTTATTATCCTGTTTGCTCCGTAGAATTCTTCAATTCTATGAGCACACCATCCACCAATTCTTGCTATAGCAAATATTGGCGTATATAATTCAGGTGGTATCTGTAACATACTGTATACAAATCCTGAATAGAAATCCACATTAGCACATATATCTTTGGAAGAACCTTTTACTTTTGCAAATACTTCTGGTGCCAGATTTTCTATAGATTCATACAAATTAAATTCTTTCATCATATCTTTTTCAATTGCCAATTGATAAGCTTTTTTCTTAAGCATAACAGCTCTTGGATCAGATAATGTATATATTGCATGACCCATACCATAAATAAGTCCTGAACCATCATTAGCTTGTTTTTTCAATATTTTAGTCAAGTAGTCAGCTATTTCTTTCTTATCGTCCCAATTATTGATATGAGATTTTATATCATCCATCATTTGTCTAACTTTATTATTAGCTCCACCATGTTTTGGACCTTTTAATGATCCTATTGCTGCTGCAATGGCAGAATAAGTATCTGTTCCTGAAGATGATACAACTCTTGCTGTAAATGCAGAGTTATTACCTCCTCCATGCTCAGCATGTAATACTAGACATAGATCCAGTAACTCAGCTTCTGATTTAGTGAATTTATTGTCTACACGTAACATATGCAAAAAGTTCTCTGCTGTACTAAGATTTCTTGTAGTATTGTGTATATAAAGACTCTTGTTATCATAATAATGAGATTTCGCTTGGAAAGCATAGGCAACTAAGATTGGAAATCTAGCTATCAATTCTATACATTGTCTAAGCATATTTTCTATACTCGTATCATCTGGATTATCATCATATGAATAGGTTGCCAGAACACTTCTAGCTAATTTGTTCATTATATTAGGACTTGGTGCCTTTAAAATCATATCTTCAGTAAATCCATCAGGTATCTCTCTGCTTTCTCCTAATATCTCATTAAATTCTTTTAATTCATTTCTTGTAGGTAATGAACCAAAAAGTAACAAATAGCATACTTCTTCAAAGCCGTATCTATTTTCAACTTGAAATCCATCAACTATATCTTTAACATCAATACCTCTATATAGCAATCGACCTTCTGCTGGTATTTTATCTCCGTCTTTCAGATTATAACCTATTACATCACCAATTTCAGTTAATCCTGCAAGAACACCAGTTCCGTTTTTATTTCTCAATCCTCGCTTAACACCATATTTATCATATAACTCTAAATCGATTTTATTATTGGTTTCAGCTAAATTGGTAAAT
This sequence comes from Vallitalea longa, assembly GCF_027923465.1. Classification (NCBI taxonomy): domain Bacteria; kingdom Bacillati; phylum Bacillota; class Clostridia; order Lachnospirales; family Vallitaleaceae; genus Vallitalea; species Vallitalea longa. The sequence goes on along the minus strand of NZ_BRLB01000020.1, from coordinate 39,281 downwards.
TTCAGTATTCTTCTATATATTTCTTTATCGCTCAATATATCATCCCCTTTGTATTATTATAATTCCGTATTTATAAATATTAGTAAATGTATTTTGTTTTTATCCATATAAATGGTTGTAGTACTGATAATTTAACCAAATATATTTTGTTTATTTTATGCACAGACGGATTGTATACAATCATACAAAATATTATATATTCTGTAAAGCCAGTAAAATACAATTTCCAAATAATTTATACTTGTATACTATTTTAATATAAAAGTGTTCACTTTGCAAGCACTAATCATTAAAACGAATTAAATAATTTATCCCAATTTATTTTTCACAATATTCTGTTATATGTATAAATACTAAGAAGTATATTTATACTCAAGAATTATAACTCCTAATTTAGGATATCATAAAAGTATATTATAGCTATTACTTCCTTTTTATTACACTTAGTGTTATACTGATGACTATAATGCATCATGTAATATTTACGAAAGGATTGATTATATATGGCACTAGACGGAATTGTAATATCAAATATTGTTTTCGAGCTTAATCAATTAATACAAGGTGGAAGAATTGATAAGATTTATCAACCAGAGAATGATGAATTGATTGTATCAATAAGAAATAATAAAAATTCATATAAATTATTATTATCAGCATTAGCTAATATGCCCCGTATCCATTTAACAGATATACCTAAGAAAAACCCACTTAATCCTCCTAATTTTTGTATGCTGTTAAGAAAACATATCATCGGAGGTAAGATATTAAAAGTAGTGCAACCAAATTTTGAAAGAATCGTTGAAATATATATAGAACATTTAAATGAGTTAGGTGACGTTTGTAATAAGAAGATTGTTATTGAAATCATGGGTAGACATAGTAATATAATCTTCTGTGAAGATAATAATAGAATACTTGATAGCATAAAACATGTTTCTTTGAACATTAGCTCAGTAAGAGAAGTATTACCTAATAGAGTATATACCTATCCCCCATCAAAAGATAAGATAAATCCACTAGATGAGATATCGTTCCAAGAATTCAAAAATCTACTTAATGGGAAAAATACTATTATACACAAAGCTATCTACTTTTCATTTAATGGAATTAGTCCTATAATTTCAGAAGAGATATGTTTCAGGTCCAATGTTAATAGTTCTACTTTCACTAGTGAATTGACTGATGGTGACTTAAGTGATGTGTATGATAGTTTCACATTTTTTGTCAGCATGATAAAAAATAATGAATTCACACCTAATATTGTAATAGATGATAAAAGTAATTATAAAGATTTTTCATCTATAAAACTTAGTATTTATGATAACTATGAATCTATATCAGACCATTCGATATCTAACATACTGGATAATTATTATGCGAAAAGTTCTAACACCTCAAGAATCAGTCAAAAATCAAGTGACATAAAGAAAATTATCACGACCAATCTTGAAAGGTGCTATAAGAAACTGGACCTTCAGTTAAAACAAATCAAAGATACTGAAACAAGAGATAAATACAAGATAAAAGGAGAACTTATAACAGCTAACATATATGCAATTAAAGAAGGAGACAAAGAATTAAAAGCTTATAACTACTATATTAATGAAGAAACTACTATTGCTTTAAAACCTAATTTAAGTCCTTCTGAAAATGCCGCTAAATATTATAATAGATACAATAAACTGAAAAGAACTTTTTTTGCCCTTACTGAACAAATTAAAGATACACAAAACGAAATTAATCATCTTGAATCTATACAAAATTCATTGAATTTTGTTGAGGAAGAAGAAGACTTACAATTGATACGCCAAGAACTTATGGATTATGGTTACCTTAGGTATAGAAAAAATAAGAATAAAAAAGCATTACAAAAATCAAAACCATTTCACTATAAATCTTCTGATGGTTTCGATATTTATGTTGGTAAAAACAACCTTCAAAATGATGAATTAACCATGAAAACTGCTAATTCCAATGATTGGTGGTTTCATACGAAAGAAATTCCTGGTTCACATGTAATTGTTAAGACTAATGGAAATGAATTAACTGATAAGGCTTTTGAAGAAGCTGCTAAATTAGCTGCATTTTATAGCAAAGCTAATAAATCAACTAAAGTTGCTGTTGATTATACTTTGAAAAAGCATATTAAAAAACCTGCTGGTTCTGTTCCAGGGTATGTTATTTATCATACTAACTACTCTATGTACGTTGATCCTAGCGATGAAAATGTAACATTACTATAGAGAAATATAGATAGTTTTACTTGCTTTACTCCTAAAGGATCAGTCTGCGTAAAACTATCTATATTTCTCTTTGCCTAGTTTTACCTGCTTTACTCCTAAAGGATCAGTCTGCGTAAAACTATCTATATTTCTCTTTACCTAGTTTTACCTGCTTTACTCCTAAAGGATCAGTCTCCGTAAAACTATCTACATATTTTCTTTCTCTATTTTTACTTGCCTATTTTATTGTCTTGGATAGACTTCTTCTTGGAACACGTCTGAGGTATTGTAAGTATCGTCAGTTACTCTATTACCTTTACATCCTATACATAAAATCATAGTACTAATTATTAATAGCAACGTAATAAATTTTTTCATGATATATCTACCTTTCTGCCAAAAATTCTAGTTATCTTAATGCTATTAATTATTATATGTATATTTTGTTTTTTTATTAAATACCGATTATATGGAAGCTAGTACTAGCAATTAATTTTTAGTTGTTCATGAATTATTTTTTTTAGCTCAGATTCATTATATATTAGTATTTCTGAATCTATATATGCAGATGTTTCATCATCCCAAGTTACTAGTTCAAATTCGTACATATCACCATTTTTAGTTATACTCTTATAACAAGATAAATTATTTGTTGTTAATATGGGAGTAGCTTCTTTTGTATTAACATCGAATACACATACTTCTGTACTTGATTCTAATTTTTCATTTTCCTTACTTCTGATTAATATTAATGTTTCATTATCTAACCATACTGCATCTAGTGGAATTTCTTTACCTTCATTATTATCCAATAATACTGTCTTTTCATTACTTTTAAATCGATATATATATAATTCACCTGGAGTATCTGCATTTCCTGTTACATAAGCAATTGCAGATTCATTAGGTGCAATTTCAGGAAATGAACATAACGTTTTACATATCTCAATGTAGTCATTATCTATTTTAACGTATATTGATTTACTTTCTCCATAAGCAAGAGAAATATTATCCTTAATATTCAACACGTCATACGTATCATCCGGAAGGATTTCCAACCTTTTGTATGTATCTTTCTGAACATCGACAACATTCTTAGAGCAACCTGTTGTAACTATAAGTGTCATAAAAAATATCGACATCTTAATATATTTCATACTTTATAACTCCTTATTTATTATCTATTTTTTTCCATCCACTCTCTTGCAAAATCTACAGATTCTGTTTGACTGAACAATCTGGATTTTGCTTGTCCTATATTGTATGTGATAACTTTACTTTCTTTTTCATATTCCTCTCCAATTTTGTTAAAGTCATCTACATCAAGTTCTATATCTTTATACTCAACCCATTTTCTTTCATCATCAACCAGTATAGGAGATCCCAATTTTTCTTCTTTAATCGAATCAATCATATATTCAGCTAAATGGAATGATGTATTATTATCATAATCCACCCCTATTAATAGAACCATACCGTTTAAATCATAGATTTTCTTTAACGGCGAATTCTCACCTAAGCCATAATTCAATAAGTGACCAGCAGTTATTTCTTCTGCATGCTTCCCCCAAGCTGTAAAAGAATACTGTGGATGATCGCTTCGTAATACTCCTGGAAAAGTTCTGAAAGTTTCTGCAATATGCCCCATATAGCTAGTAGGTGTTATGTTTTTATTATATGCTGGCATATTTTCTTTAATTATAGGAATCCATTCTTTTGGAACTGGTGGATTCTCCCAACCTGTAGGATCAGAATAATCTGACGTATGGGCAGGCATAACTATTGTTCCCTCTTGTGTAATAACATCCATTAAAGCTTGAGTAACCGCAACAGGACCACCTGTAATCCATCCAATCTTGCTCATGGATGAATGTACGATAACAGTCATTCCTTTATGTAATCCCATTTCTAAGAATTGTTTCTTTAATGATTCTCTCGTATTAGGTACATTAGAATTATCAATTATATCTTTTAATGTTAATTTCTTCTTGTTTTTATGTTTTTTATTTTCCTGTTTTTTCTTATATTCTTCCATTTCTTTTAGGTAATTTTTTTGAGTTTCTGTCTTATTATAATACTGCATATTTTCGATATCTACCTTATATTTATTTGATTTAATAACATTCATCAATTTGTCAAACGTTTGCTTATCAATTATATGTCCTGTATTACAATTAGTACATAATATCATTCTTTTTATTTTCACTGGGATAATAGGTATGAAGAATAATGTAAACCATGTTGTAACTTTGACTAGCTGCCAATTAGTAACTAATTGGCAAATATTGCATTTACTTTTACCTATAATTCCATATTTCTTAAATGTTTTATATCCCCATCCAAATATTAGCATGTTTATCACCTTTTTATATATTTTACAAATATTAAATAGTATGCTTTGGTTTATTTTTATTAATTATGGATAAAATACCATAACAGGAGGTGCATTTATTATATGGATATTAATTGCACACATAACTGCATTTATCAAAAAGATGGAAAATGCAATCTATCTGTTTCTGTAACACTAAATAACATAAGTAATAACAAAAATATCAATATCGACTGCCCTTATTATATTTCTAAAGAAGAAGACTTTCTTGATAACTATTCTAAAAATACTTAATTACAAGCAATAACTCAATTTATTTGTAATTTAACAGAAAATTTATTTTAGAAAACCATATTATAGAAAGGGTACTGTTCTTATTAAACAGCCCCTTTTTAGTTTTAATTATTTAATTTGTCAATTGCATCTCTTAACAGTTGATTAACTTTTTTAGGATTAGCTTTTCCTTTAGTGGCTTTCATCATTTGACCAACTAAAGCACCTATAGCAGCTTGTTTTCCATTGAGATAATCATTTACTGCCTTTTCATTATTTTTAATAATTTCATTAACTAGACTTTCCAATTGACCGTCATCACTAATCTGTTTAAGTCCTTTTTCTTCAACTATATCGTTAGGACGTTTACCTGTTTCCCAACATTCTCCGAATACTTTTTTACCTATACTGTTACTGATTGTACCATCTTCAATCAAATTAACCAGCTCAGTAAGAATACTAGGACTAAATGGTATTTTAGCTTGTTCTTTTTGTTCTTCATCTAATCTACTGAATATTTCAGTTATAATCCAGTTAGCTACTGATTTTTTATTAGCAGCTCCTTTAACCGCTTCTTCAAAATAATCTGCCATATTTCTTGAAGCTGCTATTAATCTAGCATCGTATTCGGTTATTTTATATTCGTCTATATATCTCTTTAATCTAATATCAGGCATTTCAGGTAGAGAACTCCTAATTTCTTCTATTTTATCTTTTGATGTTATGATGGGCATAAGGTCTGGTTCTGGAAAATAACGATAATCATGAGCTTCTTCTTTACTTCTCATAGATATAGTTATTCCCTTTGATTCGTCCCATCTTCTTGTTTCTTGTGTAACTTTTTCATTATTCTCCAATAATCTGATTTGTCTCTTTGCTTCATATTGTATAGCCTTAACTGCGTTATTAAAAGAGTTCATGTTTTTCATCTCAGTACGAGTACCTAATTTTGAATCTCCTTTTTTCCTAATTGATAGATTGATATCACATCTAAGAGAACCTTCATTCATTTTACAATCAGATACATCCGCATATAGAAGAATGGTCCTTAATTTTTCCAAGAAAATCCTTACATCTTCTGAAGATCTGAAATCAGGTTCTGTTACTATTTCAATCAATGGTACACCACATCTGTTATAATCTATAACAGATCCTTCACCTGATTCATGGATGAGTTTTCCTGCATCTTCCTCTATATGTATCCTTGTAATTCGGATTTTTTTCATTTCACCATTAACTTCAATTTCAATTTCCCCTTCATAACATAAAGGAAGGTCGTATTGTGAAACTTGATACGCTTTTGGAAGATCTGGATAGAAATAATTTTTCCTATCCAGTTTACTGAATTCATTTATATTACAATTCATTGCTAGTCCTGCTTTAATACCATATTCAACAACTTTTTCGTTAAGAACTGGTAACGTACCTGGCATGCCTGTACATATTGGGCAACAATGTGTATTAGGCTCTCCTCCAAATTCTGTACTGCAACTGCAAAATATTTTTGTTTTAGTTTTTAATTCAGAATGTACTTCTAGTCCAATAACTACTTCATAATCTTGATAGCTCAATCTCTTCACCTCTATTTGGAATTATCTATAATTAATTATTTTTTCAGATTAAATTTGTGGAGTCAAATCAGGTAAATTCCTATTTTGCTCATAAGCATAAGCTACTTGTAAAATAGTCTTTTCATTAAATGCTTTTGATATGAATTGTACACCAATCGGCATATTGTTAGCATCAAATCCACAATTCATTGATAATGCAGGAACTCCAGCTATATTGATAGGTACTGTACATATATCATTCATATACATTTCAACAACATTATTTATCTTTTCACCTATCTTAAATGCTGTAGATGGTCCTGTTGGAGTAAGAATCAAATCATATGACTCAAAAACTTTGTCGAATTCATTTTTGATCAACGTTCTTACCTGTTGTGCTTTTTTATAATAGGCATCATAGTATCCGGAACTTAGAGCATATGTTCCAAGCATAATACGTCGCTTAACTTCTTTTCCAAAGCCTTCGTCCCTAGTCTGTTTGTATAAATCCACTAGATTATCATAATCCTTAGCCCTAAATCCATATTTTACACCATCGTATCTTGCTAAATTTGATGAAGCTTCAGCTGATGAAATAAGATAATATGCAGGTAAAGCTAGGTCAGTCATATTCATACTAACTTCTTCTACGACTGCTCCTAGATCTTCTAATTTTCTAGCTACAGCTAAAACTTTTTCTTTTACTTCTGATTGTACACCTTTAGAAAAATATTCTTTCGGAAGTGCGATTTTTTTACCTTTTATATCTTCACCAATATATTTTCCAAAATCATCATATTCATTATTATATGAACTTGAATCCAATTTGTCATGACCTGTTATTGTATTCATGACAAGAGCCATATCCTTGACATCTTTAGTTAAAGGTCCTATTTGATCCAGTGAAGAAGCGAATGCAACTAGACCATAACGTGATACTGTTCCATAAGTAGGTTTCATTCCTACTACACCACAATAATGAGCAGGTTGTCTTATAGATCCTCCTGTATCAGAACCCAAAGTGAAAACTGCTTCATTTGCTGCAACAGCTGCTGCAGAACCTCCCGAACTTCCTCCAGGTACTCTTGATAAATCCCAAGGATTCATTGTTTTATGGAAATATGAATTTTCATTAGATGAACCCATAGCAAATTCATCCATATTAAGTTTTCCTAATATTACTGAATCTTGTTTGTTCAACTTCTCTACAACTGTAGCACTATAAGGCGGAACAAAATACTCTAGCATCTTAGATGCACAAGTTGTTTTTATACCTCTTGTACACATGTTATCTTTTATTGCAATAGGAATTCCCGCTAATGCTCCTACTTGTTCCCCATTAGCTCTTTTTATATCAATTTCTTTAGCTTTATTTATAGCTTTATCAGTAGTTAATGTAATGTATGCATTAACTTTATGTTCTACTTTATCAATTCTATCTATATACGCCCTTGTAATTTCCTCACTACTAATTTCTTTTGTTTCCAATTTATCTTTTAATTCATGGGCTGTCATTTTAATCAAATCCATTGATTTGCCTCCTTGCTATTAAATTCTACTCAACGATTCTTGGAACACTATAACATCCATTTTCTTTATTAGGTGCATTATATAATAATTCATCTCTTGAAAAAGAAGGATTAACATCATCTTCTCTAAATACATTATTTATAGGTATAACGTGAGCTGTAGGATTAATATCATCTATATTGATTTCATTTATCCTATTAGCAAATTCAATAATGACTCCCATATCTGTAATCATCTGTTCTTTTTCATCTTCCGTAAGATTTAAACGGGCAAGATTCGCAACATGTTCAACTTGTTCTCTTGTAATTTCCACATTAATTCCTCCCTTTCGAAGTATATATCTATATAAGCAAAAATTCTTATAAGCTAAATGACATAGTAAAAAACTTTCATATAGCATACAAGAATCCATACTATAAATTGTCACAAATTTCTTAAATAACATTCTACCATAAGGCATGCTTTAACACAATACTTTATTACTCAACTTTTATCTACATAAACATGACTCTAGCCAAAATATAGAGATAAAAAAAACACTAGAAATTATATCAATGATTGAAATGTTTCTTCATTTATTATAGGTACACCTAACTCTTTAGCTTTTTTATTCTTTGATGAAGATGATTCTATATTATTATTAATCAGATAATCAGTATTTCCAGTTACACTTCCTGTAACTTTCCCACCTAAGTTTTCTATTAATTCCTTTAATTCTTTTCTATTGGAATAAATATTTAGACTACCAGTAATAACAAAAGTTTTACCTTCCAATACGTTGTCATCAGTACTTTCAATTTTTTCTAGTACAATATAATTAAGTAAATCTTTAATTTGCTCCATGTTTTTCTCATTATTAAAATACTCCACTAAAGATTTAGCAATAATGCTTCCATAACCTTCAATTTCAGTTAGATCTTCTTGAGTAGCAGATAGAATTTTATCAAAATCATAATCATAATATTTGCAAATCAATTTTGCATTACTTAATCCAACATTAATGATACCAAGTGCATAAATAAAATTAGGCAAAAGAACATTTTTACTTTTTTCTATAGAATTTATAAGGTTAATATAGGATTTTTCACCAAATCCTTCCATAGTAGTTATCTCATCTTTGTACTTTTCTATTCTATATATATCTGCATAAGTTTTAATAAATCCTTTATCAATAAATTTCTGTATCGTAGATTCTGACAAACCTTCAATGTTCATGGCATCTCTAGATACAAAGTGAGTAAAAGATTTTATCTTCTTTGCTTCACATTCAGTATTAATACAATATAATACTTTTACATCATTAACTTGTTTTACTTCAACATCTCCACCACAAACAGGACATGTATCAGGAATATTGATCTGCCTTACTTCCTCTGTCCTCTTAGATAGATTATTGGCAACTTGAGGTATTATCATGTTAGCTTTGTAAACTTCAATCGTATCCCCTTCAATCAACTCCAACTGTTCTAGAATACTGAGATTATGAAGACTCGCTCTTTTTACAGTAGTACCTTCTAATTCTATAGGCTCAAATACTGCAATAGGATTTATTGCACCTGTTCTTGAAGCACTCCATTCAATATATAAAAGCTTGGTTTCCTTTATTTCATCACTCCACTTGAACGCAATTGAATGTCTTGGAAATTTTGCTGTCTGACCTAAACTTTCGGAATACGAGATTGAATCAAACGTAAGGACTAACCCATCTGAACCAAAATCATTATATATAATTTTTTCTTCGAACCATTTTACATTATCTTCCATACTATCTTTATCAACAATTCTATATTCAACAGTATCAAATCCTAGAGACTGTAACCATTCAAATTGATTGATCTTGGAATCCCCAAAATCAACATCTCCAGCTTGTACTAACGTAAAAGCAAAGAAATGAACATTTCTCTTAGCTGTAATTTCATTATTTAACTGTCTAACTGTACCACTACATAGATTTCTTGGATTTTTATACTTATCCTTATCTATTATATTTTCGTTTATAATCTTGAAATCAGAGTATTTGATTACTGCTTCGCCTCTAATAATCAATTCATTCTTATATGAAATGTTAAGTGGTATATTTTTAAATACTTTAGCATTATTGGTAATAACTTCACCAATTTCACCATTGCCTCTTGTTACTGCTTTAATAAGTTTACCATCATTATAAGTTAATACAATAGTAAGTCCATCTAATTTCCAAGACATCATACCTTTTTTACCATCTATAAATTCCTTTAATGTATTGATTTCTTTTGTTTTATCTAGAGAAAGCATTCTTGTCTTATGTTTTTCTTTTGGTAGTGAACTCAAAAGAGTATAGCCGACCTTCATCGTAGGGCTACCGCTCATAGTTATACCTGTTTCTTTCTCGATATCTACTAACTCATCATATAATTTATCATAATCATGATTACTCATTATTTCATCATTTTCTTGATAATATACTTTACTTGCTTCACTAAGAATCTTTACGAGTTCTCTCATTCTATCTAGCTTATTCATAATATTAAATCTCCTTGTAATGTTTTCATATTACTATATTACCATTATTTTATGCAAAAAAATAGTCGTATATTACGACTATGCTTTTAAGTAGATATCATTATTTTTCATCTTATTTATAAACTCGATTTTCTTTTCGGTCATTTCAAAAAATTGATTCTCTGTTATGGTTCCTTTTTTATATAGCATGTCCAAGAAGTCAACAAAATGTTCTGTAAGTTCCACTAAAGTTTTAACTTCAAAGTCATTCACATACATCACAACCACACCCATCCCAAATATTATTTCTTTCTCTATGCTTTTATTCATATATTATTATATATTAATTATACACAATTATTAGAAAAATATGTCAGATAATTACCCAAATAGGACTAATTACCTATAAATTATTTTAATAATCTTCTATTTTTTTACATATTAAACAACTATTTTAGCATAATTATAACTATTTAGTAATAATTGTGTGCTATCCCCAAAACAAATCATATCACCTATTACTAAATATCTTTTTTTCTTCTCTAGTCAAATAAATATACTCCGAACTATCTGTCACATCATTATGATTTAACGATCGATACAAGATATTATTGATTCTCTGAAGTATAACAGGGTCATTAGTTTCACTTATAATTTTCGAAGCTTTTATAAATGCCTCTACTGTGTTAATCTTAGCCATTATTAGCCTCCCTTTTATTTAATACATCACATGCATCAATAAACTCTAATAAGAAGAATTGTATAATCTGGTCAATTTTACAATACTTTAAGAAACATGTGAACTCTTTATATTTCGAATTATTTCTAATCATTATCTCCATTTTAATTATATGCACTTTATTGAATTCTATGACCATTATATCTTCCCAATTACCAGAATTACTAGTACTATTTTCACTACTTTTTGCAAATATCACTTTATCTGCTGTTATCTTATATATATTACCTGTCTTATATGTATTAGTAGAAACAATACTATCATTTCCATTAGATCTATATTCCATACTGACATTAACGTCTTTATTGGTATCGAACAATACTTTACATGTAATAACGGCTACAGCATAAATAAATCCTTGAATAAATTGATCTTTATTGTTTTTGTGATTATAGTAATTTTTAATGAACATATTAGTCTTCTTATACAGTTCTATAGTATAATTAGCTACATTTTCCACGTACTCAGGTAGTCTGTCAATAAAGTATTGAGTTATAGGAATCGGTTTGTCCATATTAATATAAATACCCTTACTTATCTGTTCTCTTATATTTCTTTCAAATGTACTTAGTTCTTGTTTAGCCAGCTGCATTTCTTTTTCTTTATCCTTAAGCTCTTTTATTTTCAATTGATTCCTATTTTGTATTTCAGTCTCCATATCCTTATACTGAGCTTCTAAAATATTGTAATTGTTCATTAATATATCAATAGGTTTTACTTTATATTTTCTATCTTCCTGTATATTCAAACAATATATGTATATCCCAAAACAAAGTATAAAACCAATAATAAAGAATAATACAAACCATATGAAAACATCTGTTTTATTTAATACAAGTTCGTCAGTGAAAATATTATAAACAGCTAAAAATGCACTCACAATGAAGCCAATTCCAAAAGATGCAATGCTTCTTTTTTTATCACTAATCTGGCAAAATAGAATAGCAACAAAAACACCATATATCAACCCGCACAAAATAAAAACGATACAAATTTTCATACACTACCCCTCCCCATCTTTATTATATCATATTATTATAAAATTTTAAATATTAAATTAATTTTTTATTAAAAGAAGTATTTTGTATGATATCTAATAATTTTATAAAATGAGACATGATAAGTTGTTTAAAAAAGACAAGTTAGTAAATTATTTGTTTAAAATAGAAAAGTATATAAAAAAAACCCTTCATATTTTTAAAAATATGAAGGGGTAAGCTAATTAAAATTATTATTTTTCTACTAAAATCTTAATTATATGAACCGATTTTAATTTTCATCAAAATTATGCCATACATTTTGTACATCATCATCTTCTTCAAGAGTATCAATCAGATTCTCCATCTTACTGATATCTTCTTCGTCAGTAAGGTTAGAAGTAGTTTGAGGTATCATTGTTATTTCAGCTGACACTGAATTATATCCTGCTTCTCCAACAGCTTTATTCACAGAACTAAATTCATCTGGAGTAGTTATGATTTCATAAAAATCAATTCCAGTAACAAAATCTTCTGCTCCAGCATCGATAGCTATCATCATAAGCTCATCTTCATCTATATCTTCTGCACGCTCTATTACTATTTGGCCTTTTTTGTCAAACATAAAGGATACACATCCTGTTGTCCCTAAATTACCACTATTCTTAGAAAAAGCATGTCTTACATTTGCAGCTGTCCTGTTTTTATTTTCTGTCAAACAATCTACAATTACAGCTATTCCGCTTGGCCCATATCCTTCATATGTAATATGCTCATAATTAATATTACCAAGTTCTCCAGCAGCTTTTTTGATACTTCTGGAAATTGTATCATTAGGCATATTACTTGCTTTTGCTTTAGCGACTATATCTCTAAGTTTAGAGTTAAGTGTAGGATCAGAACCACCTTCTTTTACTGCAACTGCAATCTCTCTTCCAATTTTAGTAAAAACTTTTCCTTTTTTAGCATCTTGTCTTTCTTTTCTATGTTTTATGTTCGAAAACTTTGAATGTCCTGACATAAAAATATTCACTCCTTAAAATAATCTCACAAATATTTTATCACGTTTTCTAATATATTACAAATCTAGGCCTTTTCTACTTGAAAGTTATTCTACTTAACTAAACAAGATTGTTCAACCATTTTTTCGAATACGTACGTTTCATGGCAAATATCAACTTGAAGAATTCTTCAGACAATACAAAAGCATATACATATTGAATATCTAGCTTAAGTACTAAACCGCTTAAAAATGCCAATGGCACACCTATTAACCATACCCCTCCTGTATCTATCATCATAGTGAATTTTGTATCTCCACCACTTCTAAGTACACCTACTATCAATATTAGATTCAATGACTTAAAAGGTATATAGATACCGAACACTATAAGACATAATCTGGAATTCATCTTAACCATTTCTGATACATTGAATAGCGTTACAACATACCCAGAACTACCAATAACAGCTAAACTTATGAAAATAGATATAATTATAGTCAACTTTATAAATTTCTTACTATATCTATAAGCTCTTTCCGTATTGTTATCACCAATTTCATTTCCTAATATTACTGCACAAGCACTAGACATGCCAAAAAACAGTACCATAAACAGCTGTTCTATAGTCTGATTCAAAGTCATGGTAGCCATAACGGTTTCACCCATTCTTCCATATACGAAAGAATATGTAGCAACCCCAAGGGACCACATTACCTCATTACCTACAACTGGACCCACAGTGTGCAAATACTTAGAAACGAAAGCTTTAGAGATATCAAATATTTCTTTGAATTTTCCAGCAATAGGTAGTTTCAAAACATAAACGCTAGTTATCAATAAGCAACATTCAACTGTTCTTGCTACTAATGTAGCTGTAGCTGCACCACTTACTCCCATAGCTTCAACACCTAGATTACCAAAAATAAGTACCCAGTTCAAAAACGTATTGATACCTATACTTACAATAGTTATGACCATAGGAACTTTAACGAAGTTCATACCTCTTAATACAAATATATAAGCAAAAGAAATAGCTGTGAAACAATAACTGAAACCTATGACTCTCAGATATTTTATTCCTTCCCTGATGACAGGTTCTTCTGTAGCAAATACATTCATTACGAATTTAGGAAAGAATATAGCTATTATTGAAAATAATGCTCCTCCTGATACGCTTAGTATCAAACATATCCCTAAAATCTTTTTCAGATTCTTAACGTCTCTCTTACCCCAATATTGGGCAGAAAAAATACCAGTACCACTACTGGTTCCAAAAAGAAACAAATTAAGTAAAAAGTAGAGTTTATTCGCACCACCAACACCTGCAACAGCTGTATCTCCTATTGAACTAATCATAAATACATCAATCATGTTCAATGATGAAGTTATTAAGTTTTGAAATGCAATCGGAACCCCTATTGCAAATAGTTTCGTATAGAAATGCTTATCATTTTTTATTATATCTCTTACCATTTAGGACCACCTCTGAAATTAATAAATGTTACTTATTTAATTGCTTAATAAAAATACTAATAATGGGATAGTTATAATTGATAACATCGTACTAATAAATACTCCTTCAGATGCAAGTATATCATTTCCACCATATTCCTTACTAATGATTACAGCATTAGCAGCAACTGGCATTCCTGTAATAATTACTGGTACTCCAGCCATAATATCATTAAATCCTATTAATCTGACTATCATATAAATAAGTATAGGAAAAACCAATAATTTAAGGAAACTATAAATATATAATTTCGAATTGGAAAATATGTTTTTAATCTTAATATCCGCCAAGGACGCTCCAATCACTAGCATCGATAAAGGAGTTGTAAGTTCAGCTATCATACGTACTGTTTGTGAAGCGACATATGGTAGAGTTATTTTAAAAGAAAATATGATCAATCCAATAATTACAGCACATACTGCAGGATTAAATATATCTTTTATTTTGAATCTGACATTATTTTTATTGTCCATTGATATAAGATATATTCCTAAAGTATATATAAGTGCATTAAAAGGCAAATTATATATTGAAGTATAGAAAATAGCCTCTTTTCCATATATTGATTCAATAACTGGAAATCCCATAAACCCAACATTGGAAAACATGATCATAAATTTGTAAACTCCAATATTCTCTTTTTTGACACCTATCAATCTGGGAACTATAAATGTCATCAAGAACATAAATATGTATACTGCAATGGATAAACCTAATATACCTAATATTTCTTTCGCACCAAGTTCTATTTGTTCCATCATAGAATTAATAATAAGGCACGGGACTGTTACTTTAATAACAAGACTTGCAAGTTTTTTATTTGCATATTCATCAATTATGTCTTTTTTCTTAATAAAATACCCTAAAAAAAGCACTATAAATAGTACTAATATTTGGTTAATGATCGTATAAAAGTCCATGTTATGTCCTTTCATTTAAATATTTTTCCTATATTCATTATCTACCATTATATACAAATCCTACAAAAAGGCAAGAACTATTTAAGTTATTTATTTTTTTATTAGTATTTACATAATTCTTCTTACATAAATCAAATCAGACAAATAATTAAGACTTCCTTTCGGAAGTCTTTTAACTATGTATCAACGCCAAAACTAACAACTAAGGCTTTATCTACTTTTTCCATTACTTTATCTTCTAAATGACACACTTTTTCTTTTAACCTTTTTTTGTCTATAGTTCTTATTTGTTCTAGCAATACAACTGAATCTTTCACTAAATCATATTTTTGGGCTTCAATTTCAACATGAGTTGGAAGCTTAGCTTTATTTATTTGCGATGTTATTGCTGAACATATAACTGTTGGACTATACTTATTTCCTACATCATTTTGAACGATAAGAACTGGACGTATGCCACCTTGCTCAGAACCAATCACTGGTCTTAAATCTGCATAAAATACATCCCCACGTTTTACTACCACATTACTCACTCTCCGCTAAATCTTGCTGAACTTCTTAACCTCACCTTCAAATAACAACACATTCTATTATACTTTCATCACTCTGTGCATTTTTGTATTTCAGATTTATGTAAAAGTTCAACTCCTATTTTCTTATATTACCATTATCACCAAAAATATTATTTATATACAATATTAAGGTATTTTTTATTATTTAATGGAATAAGATTAATTCGCGGAGTATCTCAATCAAAATAATCAATAGAAGACACATACTTATTATTTTTATAATACACTCTAGGTATTCTTTTACCTAACTGACAAACAACTTCATAATTAATTGTACCTTTAATATTGGCTATATCATCTGCTGTAATCTCATTATGCCCTTGTTTACCAATTAAAACCACTTCATCTAGTACTTTCACATTAGGAATATCTGTGATATCAACCATAAATTGATCCATACATATTCTTCCTACTATATTAGCATATTTACCACCAATCAAAACTTTACCTTTTGATGATAATAATCTGTCATAACCATCACCATAACCAACAGGAATAGTTGCAATTATGGATTTTCTTTCAGTTATATATGTTCCACCATAACCAATAGGTGTACCTTCCTTTACTTCTTTTATATGTATTATATAGCTAATTAGTGATAGAACTGGTTCTAATTTCACATTTTCTTTATTTACATAATCTGAAGGATATAATCCATATAGAGATATACCAAGCCTTACTAAATCCTTATGGGTACCTTCGACATCAATTATACCAGCACTATTAGCAACATGTTTAGTTGGTATATCAATACCAGTATTCTCAAGTTCATCAATAAAATGATCAAATTTATCTAGTTGATTATTAGTAAAATCTTTATCTGTTTCATCAGCCTTTGATAAATGTGTATAAATTCCTTCAACTATTATATTAGGTAAATCATATATACTTTTAATTATACTAATGGATTCATCATTAGGTAAAAAACCAATTCTATTCATTCCAGTATCAAGTTTTATATGTATATTCATTTTCTTGTTATTCTGACAAGCTATGTCTGATATTTTTTTAGCTGCATCCAAATTATAAATAGTCTGAATCAAATCATATTCAACTAATTTATCAGCCATATCTTCTGGCGTATATCCGAAAATCAATATTTTTTTGTCAATCCCATTTTTTCTAAGGCTAATTGCTTCTTCTATAGTAGCAACAGCAAATCTTTCTATGCCTAGTTCAACTAATTCTTTTGAAATAGGAACTGCACCATGGCCATAACCATCCGCCTTGACAATAGGCATTAATGTAGTGTTCGATGATATTCTTTTCCTGACATTAGTAACATTATGTATTATTGCATCCAAATCAATGCGGGCATATACTCTTTCGTATTTTTTCATACTTTCCTCCATATATAAACATTATAATTTGCATTTAATATTATTAATACCACATAAACATAACTATTATACTACTTATTATAATTATTAACCAGTATTCTTCACACCCACTTAATAAAATTAACTTTGATAGTATTATAGACTAAAAACTAATAATAGTACACCTATAATTATTTATAAAGGAAAATATGTTTATATAAGAAAATAATAAAAGCTAGGATAGTATTATACTTTCCTAACTTATTATATATATTATATTATTATTCACTAAGACTTGATTTAATTACATAAGGTATGCTATCAATTATATCATTTGCCAATAAACCATGCTCTCCAACACTTTCTTTAGCTCTATCACCAGCTTTACTGTGAATATAAGTTCCTAGTATAGCAGCATCAAAAACATCAAGTCCTTGACCTAATAAAGAAACGATGATACCTGTCAATACATCACCTGAACCAGCCGTTGCCATACCAGGATTACCATAGATATTAATATTTGTCATCCCATTAGGTGAAGATATTACTGTTCTAGCACTTTTCAAGACACATATAACTTTATGCTGCTTACTAAAAACTTGAGCCACTTCTACCGTATTATTTGAAATTCTCTCGATATCCATATTGGTTAATCTAGACATCTCACCTAGATGTGGGGTAACTATTATGTTACCTTTCTTGTTTTTCAGAACGTGTATGTCTTTTGATAATGCATTTATTCCATCTGCATCAATAACTATATTTTTATTGAAATTATTGATAACCACTTCAAGTATTTCTTTTGTGATACTATCATTTCCAAGACCTGGTCCAATTGCAATAGTGTCCGCCCATAACAACATCTCCAGTAATTTACTCTTATCTTCAAAAGATAGATTATCATCATCTCTGTTATAAGTCTCAATAATAGCCTCAGGAAGACTTGATGTAATGATACTCGATACTGATTCTTCGATAAATGTTTTAACCAATCCTGCTCCTGTTCTATATGCAGCACTAGACGTTAGAACAGCGGCACCTGTCATCTTCTTGGTTCCCGCAATAATCAATACTTTACCATAAGTCCCTTTATGAGACATCTTAACCCTATTAGGCATAAAATGTTTCGCCAAATTATCATCCATTATTGATGTATTTGATTTTATTCTCTCAACCGACACATATGGGATACCTATATCTCCAACTACCAGTTCACCTACATTACTCGCACCAGGATATAATAACAGCCCTAATTTTGGCAAACAGAACGTTACTGTTTTATCAGCATCAACAGCAATGCCTAAGACATGTCCGTCATCTGCATTTATACCAGAAGGTATATCAACAGCTATTTTATAAGCATTGGTATGATTTATCGCATCAATGGCTTCATAATATCTATCTGTAACTTCTCTGGATAAACCAGTTCCGAAAATAGCATCATAGATAACATCACAACCATTTACTAAAGTCACGAAATCATTCATCTCTTCTTGGCTATTATATTCATGTATATCAATATTAAGCTTCTTGGCAACATCATAATTTATCTTGGCATCACCTTTTATTTTATTAGAATCACCTATTACAGCTATTGATACATTTATATGGTTACAGCTCAATATTCTTCCAATCGCAAGTCCATCCCCACCATTATTGCCTATACCACAACAGATAACAACTTTTCTACTTTCCCTTATGGTACTTATAGTTTCACTGACAACAGACATAGCAGCATTTTCCATTAACACAATACCTGGAATACCTAGTTCTTGTATTGTATATCTATCGATTTCTCTCATTTCACTACTACTGACAACTTTCATACTATGACATCTCCTTTTTCTTATCTACTCACCTAAGGCTGTAGCAATAACATATTCCTTAGAATGAGATATAGAAACATGTATTCTGGAAATATTAAGCTTTTCAGCTAGACTTCTAGCATTATTATATAGAATCACATAAGGTTTACCCATATCATCACGTAGAACTTCAATATCCGCAAGAGAAAAATCAACAAATCCTGTACCAAGAACTTTTGAAACAGCTTCTTTCGTAGCAAAATTACCAGCTATCGTCTCAGGTCTAAGATTTCTATCTTCAAACAATCTGTTTTCATTCAATGTAAAGTATTTTTCTAGGAATCTTTCATTTTGGATAGCTTTTTCTATTCTGCTTATCTCTATGATATCGTTACCAATCCCTTTTATCATTTACTTCCTCCCAGATATTTCTTATCATATAATTCAATGATTTCATACCCGACTAAATCATGCATATAAGAATATAATCTATCATATTCTTCCTTAGCTTCTGTTTTTCTTACTGCCTTTTCTTTTAATTCTTCCCTAACTTTGTTAATCCATTCTTGTAATTCATCCAGTTCATTTTTAGTATTGAACATACGCATATAACAATCCTGCATAGTATATTCCAATAATTCTTTATTAGTGATTTGAATCTCTTTTGGTAGGGTTTCCATTCTCTCTTCCATTTTATCTAATTTAACTTTAATATCACTAATGTACTTTTTACTTTTTTTCATTTCATTTATAGCAGTATCGTCTTCATCTTCTATGGCTTCTTTCATATTATCAACAATATCTACCATCATCTTCTTTTTGAGTAAAGAATATTCTTTTAGATCATTAGTCAATTGACCTTGTTCACCAACTAATTTATTGAGTTTTTTTTCTAGATCTGATATTTTTTTTGATTTTCTGTTATTACAAAATAGCTCATGCCATCTATTATCCAAAGTTAATATATGGACTTTTTTTTCTATATTTATTGGTTTCTCAATCTTCTGTTTAGAAAAAAACATATATTCACGTCCTCATTATTTATATGTAGTAAAATAATATCTACTTAACTTGTCTTATTAGTTAAAATATAAAGATAGTAGTGTTAAATAAAAATCAACCTATACTAATTATATCGTAACAAATCATTATATTCTATAGCACAATATAATTAAAAGGTACCCAAAATATGAGTACCTAATACCTCTAAGAATAGTTATAAATCTACAAAAATAACAAGTTTTTATATTGTTTCTTTTATATTGTATGAAAGGGTCATCAAACTATCTAATAGATGAACATTTTCTACAACAACATTTTTATTAGTTAATTTTAAGTCTATGGGAGCAAAATTCCATATACCTTTTATTCCGTAATTAACTAAATCATTAGCAACCTTAGGTGCTTTTTGTTTAGGTAGAGTAAGAATCGCTAAATCAATCCTATTCACTTTAATAAATTCTTCTAACTCATCTAGATCTTTAATCTCAATACCCCTTACAGTAATACCAACAAGTCTTGGATTCACATCAAAAAGTCCTTTGACTTCAAAACCTCTTTTATCAAAATTAGTATAGTTAGCAAGTGCTTGACCTAAATTACCCGCTCCAACAATAATCGTGTTGTATTTATTTTCTAAACCAAGTATTTTACCTATAGCGTTGTATAGATATTCAACATTGTAACCATAGCCTTGTTGCCCAAAGCCGCCAAAATTATTTAAATCTTGTCTTATCTGTGAAGCTGTTACACCCATTCTATGGCTTAATTCTTTAGAGGAAATTCTTACAACATCATTTTCCAATAAGTCTCCTAAGTATCTGTAGTATTTTGGTAATCTTTTGATTACCGCTGTTGATATTTTCTTTTGTATCATATAATCAATCCCCAATCCTTTGATACTATTTTGGAACTTTTATAAAAATAATTATATATGTTTGTTAAATCTATGTCAAATAATGAATTACTGTTTTTCCCATATTGTTTATAGGTTATTACAATAAATATTATCTACCCAACCATTGTATTTAGTAGATATTCACACAACATTCACTATATGTCTATTGCATACAATAGTTTTTCTGTAGATTATCATATATTATTTTATATTTAGAAGCTTTTTATAGTAGATATGACTTATAAAATATTTTAATGTCCTTAAATTTATACATCTTTCCTATATCTAGTATAAAAGCTCTAAAATAGTTAATTATAAGAGTTCCTTACCTAAATAGTTATTAATAGCATCTTTAGTTTTTTTTGTATAGTTTGCATCAGTATATAAAATTCTTTGAATTGTCCTTTGAGATAAATTAGCTTCTTTGGCGAGATCTTTAATGGTTATCTTATTTTCAACCATAAAATTACCTAGCTCTTTCCTTTTTATCTCATCTTTTTTGTATTGCCTGTTATAAAAATATGTTGTATTAACTTTTGAACTAATCTGACCTAATTTTCTTTTACGTTGATAATCAAGGCATTTTTCACACTGTTTAACACCTCTAATAAGTGATTCTTGCGATAAAGGCTTCCCACATCTTATACACTGCTTTCTCTCCACACGAGCTTTTCTCAATTTCTTCATATAACCTGCATTACGACTCAAGTCATCATCCCCTTTAGAAAAGTTCTTTTATCATATATATGTTGTCCAAAAGAATTTTATTCTTATGTAAATAAAATAAACTAGTAAGATAAAATAAACTAAACTTTTATTATCATCTATATACTAACCAAAATAACGTAATATTAACCTATAAACTTTTCAAAACCAATGATTAATGGTATCATAGTATGGTAATTTTATTATTTATAGGAGGTAACTATGATTTTATCATGTAAAAATATATGCAAAGCATTTGTAACGAACACAGTACTAGATAATATAAGTTTTTGGTTAGAAAAAGGAGATAAAGCTGCTATAGTAGGTATTAACGGAGCTGGTAAATCAACACTATTTAAAATTATAACAAATGAACTAGAAGCAGATTCAGGACAAGTTATAATTAACAGCATGACTAAACTTGGGTATCTATCACAAAATAGTTCTTTATCTTCAGAAAAAACCATATACGATGAAATGCTCCTTACATGCAAAGATATCATTGATATGGAAAACACCCTAAGAGATTTAGAAATCAAAATGTCTCAGCTTAGTCATGATAGTGAAGCCATGGATTCATTAATGAAATCATATTCTAATCTTCAGCATACATTTGAAATCAATAACGGATATAGCTATAAAAGTAATATAAAGGGTGTCTTGAAAGGACTTGGTTTTTGCGAAGAAGACTTTTCTGCTAACATATCCACTTTATCAGGTGGACAAAAAACAAGAGTAGCTCTTGCAAAAATACTTCTCGAAAAACCTGATATATTACTTTTAGATGAACCGACTAACCATTTGGATATTAAAGCATGTGAATGGCTGGAAGGCTTTTTGTGCAATTATCAAGGTACAGTTATAATTATTTCTCATGACCGTTATTTTCTAGATAAAATAGTAAATAAAGTGATTGAGATAGAAAATACTCACTCACAAATATATAACGGTAATTACAGTTTCTATATAAAACATAAGTCAATAAATGAAGATATACAAACCAAACATTATATAGAGCAACAAAAAGAAATTAGAAGGCAACAAGAAGTTATCCGTGAACTTAGGTCTCATGGTAGAGACAAACTCATAAAACGAGCTCAAAGTCGCGAAAAACAGCTTCAAAAAATTAACATGATCGATAAACCATCATATGTAAATGATAGTATGCATCTTAAATTATCACCTAGAACAATTAGCGGAAACGACGTCCTTACTGCAACAGATATATCAAAGTCCTTTGATAACAAGCATCTTTTTTCGAATCTCGTTTTTCAGATCAAAAGAGGTGAAAAAGTTGCGCTGATTGGAGATAACGGTACAGGAAAAACAACTTTGTTCCGTATAATATCTCATCAACTAAAACAAGATACTGGTGATATATCCTTAGGAGCTAAAGTACAAATTGGTTATTATGATCAAGAACATGCTACCCTAAATCAAAATAATACTTTGATTGAAGAAATTTCAGATGCATATCCTAATATGACTTCCGGACACATACGTAATACACTAGCAGCATTTTTATTTACAGGTGAAGATGTATTCAAAAGAATATCAAGTTTGAGCGGAGGAGAAAAAGGAAGATTGATTCTCGCTAAACTCATGCTATCAAATGCTAACTTTTTATTATTGGATGAGCCTACTAATCATCTTGATATAATATCTAAAGAAATTCTTGAATCAGCTATAAATAATTATACAGGTACAGTTCTTTTTATATCTCATGACCGTTATTTTATAAACAAAATAGCCACAAGAGTACTGGAACTAACTCCAGATAAAATAAATAACTTCTTGGGTAACTATAATTATGTAACAGAAAAAAAACAAGAGGAAGAAAAACAACGTTTATTAGAATTAGAAAACAGCATCAATAGCAAAAACAATAATAAGCAAATAGATACTAATATTAATAGCTCAACAAAAAAAGATTGGTTAAAAAGCAAAGACCAACAAGCTAACAAACGTAAACTTGATAACCAAATCAAAAAAATCGAATCCGAAATACATGAGCTGGAAAAAATCATAAACTCCATCGATGATCAATTATGCTTAGAAGAAGTTTATACCAATGCAGAAAAAGCTACTAAACTTCTTGAAGAAAAAACAAATCATAATACTCAATTGGAAAGTTTATATGAAAAATGGGAGGAATTACTTGTAGAGTAATTCTCCCTTTTATATTATTTTCCAATTATATCCATTAATTTGTGATCTACAACATTTTTCAAAGTATTTTTTACATGTAGATTTGTCAATTCTTCTACTTTATTTTCGTCTCCTGTTTTTATAGCCTCTACAATCGCTTTATGTTCTTCAACTGACTTTTTAGCTCTTTCCTCAGAAGAAATAGAAGCTCTTCTTATTCTCTGAACATAATGATGGAAATCCGATAATACATGTTTTAGTATTTTACTATGTGAAGCTTGGTATAAAGCTTCATGAAATTTAGTATCCAATTCATAAAGCTGATCTAAATGTCCCTTCTTGTAATGAAATTCAGATAAATATACAATTTCTTCTAATGATTCTAGTTGTTCTTCATTTATGTTAGTAGTAGCCCATCTAGCAGATAACCCTTCAATTAAAGACCTTATTTCATAGATATCCTGTATATCTTTAGCATCAATACCAGAAACCACTGCACCTTTATTAGGTATAATAGTTACTAATCCCTCTAGTTCTAATTGTCTTATCGCTTCTCTAACAGGAGTTCTACTAACTCCTAATTCTCTAGATATCTGTGTTTCCTTTAAAGGTTCATTATTCTTATATCTACCCTTTAATATATCTTCTCGTATTTTGTTAAAAACTCTACCTCTTAAAGAGTATTTATCAGTTACTTCTTCGTGAAGATTATACTCGCTCACTGGTGTGCCTCCTCTTATTTATAGGATACACTTATTAATATAAACTAAATATTAATTGTGCATGCTATATATATTACAATATTTCTCTATTAAATAATATTACAATAATTAATTTATGTAAAGTATTAATAAAAATTGGTATGCAACATATATATTATACACATAATCTATAATTTTTCAATTGTTTTCATTAAATAATTTGTAAATTCTTCATTAGTTGCTCCTGTATCTCTTCCAGTAATAACATATTCTTTCTCTGTATTACATATTTCAAGAGCCTTATATAACTTTTCTGCTTTTTCTGGATATCCAATATGATTAAGTAACATTCCACTTGCTCTTATGATACTAGATGGATCTGCATAGATATCCCTACCTTCTTCTACCATTCTAGGTGCTGAACCATGAATAGCTTCAAACATAGAATATTTCTTACCTATATTAGAACTTCCTGCTGTACCAACTCCACCTTGGAATTCAGCAGCTTCATCAGTCAAGATATCTCCATATAGATTAGGTAGAATCATTACTTGGAATTGTGTTCTTCTCTTTTCATCCACTAATTTAGCAGTCATTATATCAATATACCAGTCATCAACTTCAATTCCTTCATATTCTTTACCTATTTCTTTACATATTTCTAAAAATTTACCATCAGTTGTTTTAACTACGTTAGCTTTAGTTACAATAGTAACCCTCTTCTTATCATTTTTCTTAGCAAATTCAAAAGCTGCTCTAGCGATACGCTCTGCTCCACCAGTAGTAATTACTTTAAAATCTATTGCGATATCATCATCAACATTAAATCCATTACTACCTAGAACATAGGCACCTTCTGTATTTTCTCTGAAGAAAGTCCAATCAATACCTTTTTCAGGTACTTTAACAGGACGAACATTAGCGAATAGGTCAAGTTCTTTCCTCATTGCAACATTAGCACTTTCAATATTAGGCCATTTATCTCCTTTTCTTGGAGTAGTAGTTGGTCCTTTTAAAATTACATGACATTGCTTTAATTCTTTTAGAACATCATCAGGTATAGCTTTATTGGCCTTAGCTCTATTCTCAATAGTAAGACCATCAATCATTTTAAAAGTTACTTTATTATTCTTAACTTCATCTTGTAATAAATATTTCAATACTCTATGTGCCTGATCAGTTATAGCTGGTCCGATTCCATCTCCACCTACAACACCAATAACTATTGTATCAAGTTCGTCATACTTAACAAAATCGCCTTGTTCTTTCATCATTTTCACTCTAGCTTTTTGCTCTTTTATGAGTTGTTCAAATTTGCTTATATAATCCATGATTAACATTCCTCTCTTATGGTTTGTTTTATACACATGTTACATGTTTTTAATGAAATTGATCTTACCACCTGCAAGAATCATTTTCAATTCTTTATCTGATAATTCTATATTCATTTCATAATCAAGTTTTTTGGATTCATTATGAACAATGATTTTTCCTGATTTTACTTGATCGATTACATTTTCCATTTTCAATTCATCATTAAGACTTATTGTATCATAATCATTAATATCTGCAAAAGTTAGTGGAAGAATACCTGAATTAATTAAATTAGCTTTGTGTATTCTTGCAAAACTCTTAGCAAGTACAGCTTTTATACCTAGATACAAAGGAACTAATGCTGCATGTTCTCTACTTGAACCTTGTCCGTAATTATCTCCACCAACAATCATTCCTCCACCATTAGCTTTTGCTCTAGCAGGAAATTCTTCATCACATGGTGTTAAGCAATAATTTGCTAAATGAGGTATATTTGATCTGAAAGGCAATAATTTTGCATTAGAAGGCATAATATGATCAGTTGTAATATTATCTTCAACTATTATCAATGCTTTTCCTTCTACGTTATCTTTCAGTTCTTCGTTAAGTGGAAAAGGCTTGATATTAGGTCCTTTTACGACTTCTACCTTACTTCCATCTTCTGCAGGAGGAACCACCATATTGTCATTTATATAAAATTTATCTGGCATAGTAACATCTATATCAGTAGTACAAGTCATAGGATCAGTCAATTCACCAGCTAAAGCACTTACAGCTGCTGTTTCAGGGCTAAGTAAATATGCTCCTGCTGAAACTGTTCCACAACGTCCTTTGAAGTTTCTATTAAATGTTCTTAATGTAACAGCCTCTGTTGCAGGTGCTTGACCCATACCGATACATGGTCCACAACCTGACTCTAGGATTCTGGCTCCTGCCGCTATCATATCTGCCAATGCACCGTTTTGTGCCAACATGTTAAGCACTTGTTTAGAACCTGGTGCAATTACTAAACTTACATTAGGGTTAACTGTTTTACCTTTTAATATCTTAGATACTTTCATCATATCAAGATATGAGCTGTTAGTACAACTTCCGATACATACCTGATCAACTTTCAATCCTGCTATATTAGCTACTTTTTCAACATTATCTGGACTATGAGGCATAGCTAAAAGAGGTTCTAATTCATTTAAATCAATATTTATAGTTTCATCATAAACAGCATCACTGTCAGCTTTTAATTCTTTCCATAGTTCATCTCTATCTTGTGCTTTTAGGAACGAATGTGTTACTTCATCACTTTGAAAAATTGAAGTGGTAGCACCTAATTCTGCACCCATATTAGTTATAGTCGCTCTTTCTGGAACACTAAGTGTACTGACACCATCTCCAGTATATTCTATAACTTTACCTACTCCACCTTTTACAGTCATTATTCTAAGTACTTCAAGGATTATATCCTTAGCTGTAACAAATGGTCTTAGATTACCTGTCAATTTAACATTAACTACTTTTGGCATTGTAATATAATATGTTCCGCCTCCCATAGCTACTGCTACATCAAGACCACCTGCCCCTATAGCAAGCATACCGATTCCTCCACCAGTCGGTGTATGACTGTCAGAACCTAATAAAGTCTCACCTGGTACACCAAATCTTTCTAAATGTACTTGGTGACATATACCATTACCTGGACGTGAAAAATATACACCGTGCTTGTGCGCTACAGTTTGTATGTACTTATGGTCATCTGCATTCTCAAATCCCTGTTGGAGCATATTATGATCAATATATGCAACAGATCTTTTTGTCTTCACCTTATCAATTTCCATTGCTTCCAGTTGTAGATATGCCATAGTACCAGTAGAATCTTGCGTTAATGTCTGATCTATTTTTATACCTATTTCATTACCTGAAATCATTTCACCTTCAAGTAGATGATCTTTAATAATTTTTTGAGTTAAATTCAAACCCATCGCTGTTCCTCCTTGATAATTATTTAAGTAACTTTACTATATATGCATAAAATTTTATATATATTCAATTATGGTATAATTGTATACGATTGTACTTGGAATGTCAATAGTTTCATAGGCATAAAGCAACTAATACTAATGCTTTAGTCTTATATATAGACTCCTAATATTTAATTGGTATATATTTCTATCTAATATAGTATGTAAATGAATAAATAACCTATTTAATACATAATTATTGTAATAGGAAATGAAAGAAGTATCAAACCATTGAAAGGATAATTTATATGATAGAAAGTATTAATACTTACTACTCATTAAAAGATATTTCAGCCCCATTTATGACTAATTATAAAAAGGAACAAAATGATGATGATATATTTCTGCTTATATTGTTAATCCTTATTTTTGATAATGATGATAACCCCAACATGGATATGGAATTTTTGAACGATTGTATGAAAATGTTTTTTAATTGACTTTATTTTGATTAAGAATATTATAATATATACTAATGTAAATTCAACTCACTATCAAATTTTCCTAATAAGATTTACTTACTAAAATATATACAAACACACATTTATACCCTTCTTCATAAACTATATTAAACTTACGTTAAACTGAGGAATATGTAAGAAAATATATATTCAAGAAGGAGGACTATTATGCAATCTAATAATATGTTACTATTACTTTTACTATTAATGTGTGGTGACGGAAACGGAAATGGCTCAATTATGGATAATAATATGATGCTATATATGTTGATGTCAATGCTTATGGGCGGCAACGGAATGGGTGGCACCTGTGGCGGAGGTACTTGCGGTGGCGGTACTTGTAACTACTAATCCTATTCTATCCCCCTTAATAGAAATAGACCTTGTCCTAAATAATACAATTTAGGACTTTTTTTATTTAAATATAAAAATTCTACTATCTATTTTCCTTGAAATTTTTTATGAGGCATAGCCTCTTTTGTTCTCTTATAGGAAAGTCCTACTTTTTAAGCATATGAAATAGGTTCTTGAAGGGATTATTGTTTGTTTTACTCAAACCGATACTTTGCAAGTAGCCAAGTAAAACAAACAATATCCTCTTCCTTATTGTAATAATTTTTTTACATCTATCAGTCCCCAACCCTGATGTGCCTGTGAGAATCCAAGATCTATAGCAGAATCTTTTAATTTTAGTTTTACATCTTTTCCGGTTAGTTCAGGATGTCTAGATAAAAGTAATGCAATACAACCACTGACGATAGGTGTTGCCATAGAAGTACCACTTTTCTTCGTATAACCGATATCGTTGTTAGGATAATATTTATCTTTTGGTGTATATTCTTTATCCGTACTACATGCAATTATATTTGACCCTGGCGCTACGATATCAGGTTTTTTTATGCATTCTTTGGTAGGTCCTCTTCCTGAATAATCTGATATCAAGTCTTCCATTATCTTAACTGTTTCTGCATCATCGGAAGAACCTACTGTAATGACTTTTCTACTGATTCCAGGAGTTGTTATCGTTCCTTCTTCTGGCCCATTATTGCCAGCAGCAGTAACAATAATCAATCCACTATCCCAAGCTGCATTAACTCCTCTTACTAGAGCAGATTTTTCTCCTTCTATATCTTTCATCCCAACTGATAAATTAATTATTCTAATATTAAATCTTTTCCTATTATCCAAAATCCATTGTATACCAGCTAAAACATCAGATATATTGCCTGAACCTTTTTTATTTAATACTTTTACACCTATTATATTGCTCTCTACGGCTATCCCTTTATATTTACCATTACTTTCATAACCATCTCCACTGATGATTCCAGCTACATGTGTGCCATGTCCATTATCATCATAAGGGAATTCTTTATTGTTTACAAAATCTTTAAATCCCACTATCTTATTTTTAGTTTTAGTTAAATCTTGATGAGGATAAACACCTGTATCAACAACCGCAATTCCGATTCCTTTACCAGATACTCCTCTAACATCTGCCCATGTCGTATTAACTGTTTCCCTAGCTACATCCATTTGTGCAGTTATCAGCGCATCATGTTCTACAGCTTCCACACCTTTAATGCCGTTTAGTTTTCCAACATATTTTTCTGGAAGTTCTAAAACATATGAATTGATCATTGGTAATCTATATTTCACTCTTCCTAATTTCTTCAATTCATTTTCATATTTATCATCCTTACTGCAATTAACGATTACCTGAATATTCTTGATTGCTTTATTATGATTATCTTTATCCTCAATTACACTAATGTCAGTATTTCTATCCTCTTTCTTTATACTACTTTTATTATTTGTATAATTATGTTTTCCTTTTATTGCTCTTTGATATAATATAGGTAAAAGGAATAATGCTATATTTTTCATATTCCACCTGTTCAAATTTGAATTAATATATTTTATTCGAATCAATACAACTATATGATTTATTTATTAACTTTACTTAAATCATTCATAGAAAACAAGCCCTTTGACATAAAATATTAAGAAAGTATATATGGAGGCAAACTATGAGTGATGTAGCGCCTAACGGCTATTTAGGTGGAAACAATAATAATATGATGCTGATGATGTTATTACTTCTAATGTCCGGTAATAATAATTTTGGATGTGGTTCTGGTGGTATGGGAGGACTAGGAGATAACAACATGCTATTGATTCTACTTATGCTTATGTTATGTAACGATGGAGGATTATAGTACTTATTACTAAAAGGCTTATGTCTTAGATAAAATCAAAAAAGAAATAGAAAATTAAACTTTCCTATTTGACACAAAATAAGTGGTATGAGTACATCTCTTACCACTTTTTTCAATACCAAATATCATATTATCTTTTTGAATTTTATTAGCTCAAATTAATTATATTATTTGTTACCTAACATGAGTAAAAACAAAGCAAAAACATTCTGATTCGGGTTTTTATCTTTGCATAAGCTTTGTGAAGTTATTGAAGGTTTACATTCTTTATCTATTTCATATATTGTATTATCTTCAAAAACCAAATCTCCTTGTTGATCTATTATTTTCTTTGGTTTAACTTCCGGTATTATTTCACTATCATTCTTTTTGCTATTAACTAAAAAATTATTCAGTAACATTCTTATAGCATCGACATTATTAAATACTTCTGAAATCTTATCTATATCTTCGATTGTTTGATTATTGATAAATGGTTTTATTGCTTCAAGTAAATGTAAGCTATCTTTATAATTTTCTCTGGATTTTTCTTTATATTCATTTATAGTAAGAGAAAGATTATTCAATAATTGTTCTCTAGTGATTTTATTGATAGCCTCTTTGATACTGTTGATATAATTAGTTATATCAAATTTATTCATGGTAGTTAATGAATTATTATCCATTTATTATCTCCCATGTTTCCTTAATTTTAATATATGTAAAATATTAATTATTGGTAACAGCTCCAGAAATATTTATTGTGATTTACCAATTGAACATTAAATATAAGCTTATTTTTAAAGTTATTGTAAATTAATATCCATTACTCACATACAATATTATAGATAATAGATTTAGGAGGCTAGAAAATTTGGAACCTAATGATTATAATAATAATTTTACTAAATTAAATAAAATGCTTCAATTGATCAAGCAAAATTCTCAATCAACTAATCTTAATGAATCCCGTAATAATAATTCAGATTTTGATACTATAGTTAACAGTAATAAAATGAATATTATAAAAGCAGCTATACCATATATGAACTTGGAAAACCAAAAAAAGATAGCACTATTTGTGAAACTTATTGAATTCATTAATACTATGAATCTATATAATAATCATTCAATAAATGAAATCCCTGCATTAAATAAAACCAATATCACTAAGAGAGATATGCTTATGGCATTACGTCCAAGTTGTTCTGATAAAAATAAACAGCTAATAGATATCCTACTTAATGTTAATAATTTAAAATCAATGATGACTTCAATAAACAACAAAAAAGCTGAACTAATTGACAATAATAATATTGATGGTAACTATAGCAGTAATAATGAAGAAAACCTAAATCAAGAAGAATTAATTAAAAAATTACAACAATTAATGAAAGAGTAACTAAATACATACATTAATTTACTCATAATTTTTTTAATTATATTCTAATAATTCATATAGGAAGGGTGTATTGAATGAACGAAAGTTCTCACATTTTAAATGATGAAGCATTTAAAAATATAAGTCCACAAAAACTCAAAATCATGGTTGACATGCTTAATGATATGACTGGAAAACCTATGGAGCAAAAAGTAAGGGTTCTATTCAGCTATGGTGTAAAAATGAAACAAAACGGATTACAATTCACTAAACAAGAATCTTCATTGATAATAGACTCCATGAAAAATAATTTATCCCAATCTGACCAAAACAAACTGGATATGGTTGTTACAATGATGGATATGATGTAAATATAAATAAATAATCCATATAACCCCAGTGAATAATAATACAGGGTTATATGGATTATTAAAATCTATTTTACGACAATATTAATTATTTTATTAGGAACATATATCTCTTTTACAATATTTTTCCCGTTAAGCTTATTTTCAATAGCTTTTCTTGCTTTTTCAAGTACGCTATCTTTAGCCTCGTCAAC
Source organism: Vallitalea longa (assembly GCF_027923465.1). NCBI lineage: Bacteria > Bacillati > Bacillota > Clostridia > Lachnospirales > Vallitaleaceae > Vallitalea > Vallitalea longa. The sequence continues at coordinate 6,659 of NZ_BRLB01000020.1, read as the reverse complement.
ACCAATAGTAATCGTTGCCCTTACCTTGCCATTAACTTGAACAGGCATTTCCACTTCGTCTTCTTTCATTTTATCTTCATCAAAAGTTGGCCATTCTTCAGCGAATACACTATTTTCATGTCCGATCATATGCCATAATTCTTCTGATATATGAGGTACAAAAGGAGCAAGTAAAATAATCAAATCACCTAATGTCTCTTTGTCTACTCCACCATCTTTCTTAGAAATACTAACTAATTTATTAGTATATTCCATGAAAGCACTAACTACTGTATTAAGATGGAAACTGTCAAGACGATTAGTTACTTCATATACTAATTGATGTCTAATTTTTTCAAGTTCCTTAGTAGCTTTTATATCTCTATCTTTATTTTCAACAACTAAATTCCATACTTTGTTGATATAACGATAAACACCATCAATACCTCTATCATCCCACTCTGAATCCAACTCTGGTGGTCCAACAAAAAGTTCATAAAGTCTTAAAGAATCGCAACCATATTTCTCAACTAATTCATCAGGTGAAACTACGTTGCCTTTTGACTTACTCATCTTAGCACCATTTTTACATATCATACCCTGGTTGAATAGACGCTTAAATGGTTCTTCAAAATCAACTACACCTATATCATATAAGAATTTAGTATAGAATCTTGCATATAACAAGTGAAGTACAGCATGTTCAATACCGCCTACATACATATCAACTGGTAACCATTCTTTTGCTTTTTCTTTGGAAACTAATTCTTTATCGTTATTAACGTCAACATATCTTAAGAAATACCATGATGAACCAGCCCATTGTGGCATAGTATTGGTTTCCCTCTTAGCTTTTCCACCACATACTGGACAAGTTGTGTTAACCCAGTCATCAATAGCAGCAAGTGGTGATTCTCCAGTTCCTGTAGGTTCATAAGACTCTACATTTGGAAGTGTCACTGGCAATTGATCTTCCGGTACTGGAACAGCTCCACATTTTTCACAATGTACAATAGGAATTGGTTCTCCCCAATATCTTTGTCTTGAGAATACCCAGTCTCTTAATTTGTAATTAACTGTTTTCTTTCCTATTTCATGTTCTTCTAAATAGCTAGCTATGGCTTCTTTTGATTTAGATGATTTCATACCGTTAAATACATCTGAATTAACCATAACACCTTCACCAATATAAGCTTCTTCTAATTCTTCTATTTCTTTTCCTTCTTCTGCAATAACTTGAATTATAGGTAAGTCAAATTTCTTAGCAAAAGCAAAATCCCTGTCATCATGAGCAGGAACACACATGATAGCTCCAGTACCATAATCAGCTAATACATAGTCTGAAATCCAGATTGGAATTTTAGCTCCATTTAAAGGATTGATTGCATAACTTCCTGTAAATACACCTGTTTTTTCTTTATCCTGTAATCTATCCACTGAAGATTTCATTGAAGTATCAAATACATATTTTTCAACTCGTTCCTTTTGCTCATCAGTAGCCAATTTACTTACCATCTCATGTTCAGGTGCTAGAACCATAAATGTTGATCCATAAAGAGTATCTGGTCTAGTAGTAAACACCTTGATAGTATCATCTATACTGTCAATCTTAAAATCAATTTCTGCTCCATAAGATTTACCTATCCAGTCGCTTTGCATTTTCTTGACTTTAGCAGGCCATTCAAGTTTTTGTAAATCATCAAGTAATCTTTCCGCATAAGCGGTTATCTTTAACATCCATTGACGTAAATTTTTCTTAGTTACTTCTGCTCCACATCTTTCACATTTTCCATTAATTACCTCTTCATTAGCGAGACCTGTTTTACAATCAGGACACCAATTGATAGGCATTTGTTTTTCGTAAGCTAAACCTTCTTTGAACATTTTTACAAATATCCATTGAGTCCATTTATAATAATCAGGGTCAGTAGTATTAACTTCTTTTGACCAATCATATATTGCACTGATTTCTTTTAACTGTCTCTTGAAGTTCTCTACATTATCAGCAGTCGCTTTTGATGGATGAGTTCCCATCTTGATAGCATAGTTTTCTGCTGGAAGTCCAAATGCATCCCAGCCCATTGGATGAAGCACATAATGATTTTGAAGTACCTTGTATCTACTCCATACATCACTAAGTACATATCCTCTCCAGTGTCCTACATGTAATCCACTTCCTGATGGATATGGGAACATATCTAGACAATAGTATTTCTTTTTACCTTCTTCATCTTTATTGATTGGATTATCTTTCCAAATATTACGCCATTTTGTTTCTATTTGTTTATGGTTATAAACAGCGCTCATTTAATTTTCCTCCTTTATTAACTTCTAAGAAAAGTGGTTATATTTATTTACTGCAAGAACAAAAAATCTCTATGCATTTATGCATAGAGACGATTTATATTCGCGGTACCACTCTACTTTATTCCACATGATAGTTTCCATATGAAATACTCTTAATCTTTTTAACGATAAGTAACCGTCCCAACCTACTTGATTTCAGAAGGGATACTCCAAGGCGAGTTCAATATACATTGATACTGTTTTACACCAACCAACAGCTCTCTAGATTCAATATAATACTTACTACTCCTTTTCATTGTATGTTGTATATATAATTATTCGTATCATAACATATTGGTTAAGGAAAATCAAGATTAAATATTTTAATATTTTTCATAGGTATATTTTGTATTACTACTTAACTTTCCCACCTTTAATTAAATATTCCCATCCAATCTGGACCTATATCTATTCTAGTTATCATACTTTTTTCATTAAGTTCCTCTGTATCTATCTGAATTTGCATCATATACATATTACCTAAATCAAAACATAGACATTCTCTATAATCATACTTATATATAGATTCATAATATCGACAGACTTCTATAGCATTATCACCCACCGAAAAACCATCTTTTGTAGAATATCCCTCTTTAGTTGTTCTTATCCCCATTACTCTTGATAATCTGCTGTCTATTGTTATATCCAAACCATCGTACGATATAAGATAGCCATTACCATCTTTTATAACTGCATAATCATTTCCATACTGTGAAATAACTTTTTCTTTCATATCCCCTATCTTAATATCATCAATTGTCATATCTACATCAAAAGAATCATAATCGAATTTACCTTCCACTTCATCTGATAAACCTTCAATTTTAATATAACCATATCTGTTCCATGCTACAGAACCTAAATCTTCAACTAGAGCCCATTTTTCGTTTAATGTATTAATCCCTGTTGAAATAATATTAACTTCACTTGGCTTTTCTCCTATAACATCTGAATCTGAATAAGGAAACATCATTAAGGTACAATCCCCTTCATAAGACTTTACACCTACAATAGGTTGATATTCATCTTCCCGAAAAGTTCGTTCTTCATTTTTTATATCTTCTTTATTATCTTCATCAACTGTCATATTATTTATTTGATTAATTAATTCTCTATTATCTTTTTCAAGATTAGTAATATAAGCTTCTAGGTCTTTAATTATTTCCTCCTGTGACCTTTCATTTTCATTACTATTGACACTACTACTTACATCTTGTTCTTCTTTATTATTGGGATTAGTACAGCCAGTCAGTAAAAATGTTACTATTATTATACTTAACACCTTTCTATGTTTCACTTATTTCTCTCCCTCCTATATAATTGTATTTTTTCATCATATCCTAACTGCCTTACCCCCAACATAAACTCTTTCTATATTATTATCTTTTAAATTAAATTCAACATTTATCTCTGACGGCTCATTCATAACGTATCCTTGTTCAAAAGTGAATTTATTTACTTTATTATTGTACTTGTACAAATAACAAGCTAAGGCTCCATTTGAAGTACCCGTTGCCGATTCCTCATTAATTCCATAAAGAGGGGCGAAATTCCTACAATGGGCACTATTATTATCGTATGTGTCTAAGGAAAAAGCATGTATTCCTGTTACATTGAATTCATCACTTATCTTTTTGATTAGTTCTAAATTTGGTTCTAGTGATAGCAAAATTTCCAAACTCTTTATTGGTAACATTATATCTTTTATTCCAGTAGATACTACCTGAATTGGCAATTCACATATATAATCCATCATAAAATTATTAAAACAATGTTTCATATGGTCCTTAGATATAATCTCATAAAATACAGGTTGGTTCTGTTCCATATAAACATTTTCATCATTGACCTTAACTTCCAAAACACCTGCTTTTGTTTCTTGATGATATATACCAGCTTTAATGATATTAAGTTGCTTCAATAAATTAAAAACTGCAATAGTGGCATGTCCACATAAATCGACCTCTTTAACAGGAGTAAAAAATCTGACCTTAAAATCAGCCATATCAGACTTCATTACAAAAGCTGTTTCAGAATAACCAACTTGATTCGCTATCTGCATCATACTTGCTTCATCTAAACTATCAGCATCCAAAACTACTCCTGCTTTATTCCCACCTATTTCATTTTTGGAAAATGAACTCATTTTATATATATCCATAAATCAAACCACCCCTATAAATTTATTCAATTTTCTTTATTCTAAACACATTCTAACATCTGTTTTATTATATCTCTCGAATTGACTATATCCTCAGGACTTTGAACAATCTCAAATATGATCTTCCCATCAAACTTTGATAAAGCTGTTCTAAAGATATGGTTGAAGTCAATATTTCCATCACCTATTGGCAAATGTTCGTGAACAACCTCCAGATGCCTATCAGCTATATGAAGTATTTTTGGCATTTTAATTTTCACCATATCATTAAGGTGTTGATAATCATCTATATGTGCCAAGTCCAGCAAAAATTCTACGTCTTTATTTTCATTGAAAAGTATATTTATTTCTTCAGTTTTATTAAAAATAGGGTCTAATTTACTGTTATTCTCTAAATATAATTTTATATTTTCTTTATGTAAGAGGATACTTGCTTTTTTTATTCTATCACTCAATTTGTAGATAGTTTCGTTCGTAATCTTTTCGCTTTTACAAACTGGGTGTATAATCAACTCCCTATGTCCTAAATACTTCAACATCCTAATTAATTTGGTGATATGTTCTTCTATTTCATTAATATCTAATACTGCATGAATTATAGTATTGAAATTACATTCTTTTATGACTTCTAATGGCTTAGAATCTTTATTTAGAGCTAAACCATTAGAGTCATACCACAATTGCATAATAGAAAAATCATTTTCCTTAGCAAAAGTTACTTCATCTTTATAGTCATTGAAAAATCTTGCTAAACATCCGTATTCTATCATCTCATACTCCTTTTTAACAATCTTTATATGTGTCTAGGATTTCTTTAACGCTATTATATTTTTTCTGCATAATATCCTTTGCTTCGGGACATAATTTATTCCAACTTCTATCGATTTTATCATTAACCCAATTAGCTCCATCATCAATACTTAGATTTTTCCTACAATAAGCTAATTTCAATAGTGACGGAACATGTTCTATATGAGACATTGCATCTGCACTTGCTACACAGATTGATTCCTTACTGGTATAATTGTATTTGACACTTCCCCTATGCTGGATTATGCATTCTTTAACTTTATTAATCCCATCTTCTGGATAGTCTAGTCTCGTTAATATCTTTCCTGCTTCCTCAGCACCATATATATGATGCTTATCTATAAGCTTTTTATCTTTAATACTTGCATAATCATGTAACAGAGATGCTAACTCAACAATTTCCTTATCTGCATCTAGTTTATCAGCAAGTATCATAGAAAATTCCACTACTACTTTAATATGATATCTCCAGATATCGTAACCAAATATATTTGTATCTTTTCTGCATTGATTTTCAACAATATTTGTGACTGTTTGAATTATATTACTATCCATATCTTATACTCCTGTATTAGTTTCATTTTCATACTCTAAAATAAATGATCTTCACTGTTATCAATTTTCCATATTAATTTGTCCTCTACCTTTATCTCTAACATATCCTAAGTTTTCATATAAATCTAATGCATTATTATTCTCTACATCAGTAGCTATAAAGCTTCTTACAGCACCATTATCTATCCCCCACCTGATACTATAGTCCAACAGTGACCTACCAATCCCTTGATGCTGATATTCTGGTTTAACTGCTAACAGACGAATCCATAACACAATTCCTTTTTTACTCTCAGATCCATATAAGTTAACTAATGATATTCCTACTATTTCACTGTTTGACTGAGCTACAAATATTTTAGAATTCTCTGATTGATGCCATTCACTAATTGTATTTTCATCTTCTCCATTAAATCCTCTAGATAATCCTTTACATGTTTTTGTAAGCGAACTGGCTTCTTTTGATTCTGATTGTTTCAATTCTCTAAATGAGATTTTTTTGTGAATATTATCTTGAGTTTCCAGTCTATCTCTATCGAGATTGTTGTTCCACAAATCAATATATTCGCTGGTAATTTCAAATCCTAATCCTCTCATTTGATCAATTAAAATTTCTGGTATAAATTCAATATATATTTTATTTCCTTTCATTGAAGAAAGAAATTCTGTAAATCCTTCAGTGACATGCTCCCCCACTAAACCTATAAAACGGTTTTGAGGGGGCTTCTTGGGACGTAGTAACCTAATGGTTACTATTATTACCAAGCTCTACGGGTAAGCCCTACCCTGTAATATTTTAATATTG